>DASTHG010000303.1:0-12425 GCA_035718325.1 Gemmatimonadales bacterium
GGCCTGCTGCGCGCCGAGATCGGCGTGCACCGCCTGGTGCGCATCTCCCCCTTCGACGCGCAGTCGCGGCGCCATACCTCCTTCGCGTCGGTGTTCGTCTATCCCGTGGTGGACGAGGACATCGAGATCGACATCAAGGAAGACGACCTGCGCATCGACGTGTATCGCGCCTCGGGCAAGGGCGGGCAGCACGTCAATAAGACCTCGTCCGCGGTGCGCATCACGCACTTGCCCACGAATATCGTCACGCAGTGCCAGAACGAACGCAGCCAGTTCAAGAACAAGGCGACCGCGATGAAGATGCTCAAGGCGCGGCTGTACGAGCGCGCCGTCGCCGAGCGCGAGGCCAAGAAGGCCGAGCACGACAAGCAGAAGACCGACATCTCCTGGGGGAATCAGATCCGTTCCTACGTGTTTCAGCCCTACACGATGGTGAACGACCATCGTACCGGTCTGAAAGTGGGAGACGTGCAGCGGGTGATGGACGGCGACCTCGATTCGTTCATCGAAGCGTACCTCAAGCAGTTCGGGAGTAAGGCCGCGTGAGCGGCTTCGAGGCGGCTCGGCGCGACAAGCTCGCCGAGCTGGTCAAACGCGGCATCGTCCCGTTCGGGTACCGCTTCGAACGCAGCGGCATGGCGCGACAGGCCGTGGACGGCTTCCGCGAGGGCGACGAGACGGTGCACCGGCTCGCCGGCCGGCTCGGTCCGGCGCGCTCCCATGGCAAGACGATCTTCGCGCACCTCGAGGACTCGAGCGGGCGCATCCAGGTCTACTTCAAACGTGACCAGCTGGGCGCCGAGCAGTTCGAGGTCGTGGGCCTGCTCGATCAGGACGACATCGTCGGTGTCGAGGGGCCGCTGTTCAAGACGCGCACCGGCGAAATCACCGTCCGTGTCGACCGGGTGACGCTGCTCACCAAGGCGCTGCGCGCCCTGCCGCGCGGCAAGGAGGACGAGCAGGGCGTGCGTCACGGCGCCCTCACCGATCCCGAAGTACGCTTCCGGCAGCGTTCGGCCGACCTGGCGGTGCATCCCGATGTGCGGGCGGTTTTCCAGCTGCGCGCCCGCGCCGTGCGCTACATCCGGGGCTTCCTCGACGCGCGGGGGTATCTGGAGGTGGAAACGCCGGTGCTGCAGCCGCTGTACGGCGGCGCGGCGGCGCGACCGTTCACGACGCGATACGAGGCGCTGGATGCGACGTTCTATCTGCGCATCGCCGACGAGCTGTACCTGAAGCGGTGCATCGTGGGTGGGCTCGAGCGGGTGTACGAGATCGGACACGATTTCCGCAACGAGGGGCTCGACCGCTGGCACAATCCCGAGTTCACCATGGCGGAGTGGTACGAGGCGTACGCCGACTACCGCGACATGGCGGACGGGACCGAAGCGCTCATCTCGGGACTCGTCACCGAGCTGACCGGCAACCCGGTGCTCGAGCGCCACGGTACGCGCATCGCATTCGAGCGGCCGTTCGCCCGCAAGGATTTCTTCGCCCTCATTCACGAAACCGCAGGTCTCGACTTGCGGACGGCGAACGAGGCCGATCTGCGGGCCGCGCTGCGGCGCAAGCAGGTCGATGCCGCGGCCCTTGCGGGAGCCAAGCTGCTCGATGAGGTCTTCAAGACCTTTGTCGAGCCGACGCTGCTCCAGCCGACCTTCGTGCTCGATTACCCGGTGGCGCTGTCGCCGCTGGCCAAGCGCAAGCGCGACGACCCCACACGAGTCGAACGCTGGGAGCTGTTCGTGCTGGGGCGCGAGATCGCCAACGCGTTCAGCGAGCTGAACGACCCCGACGAGCAACGGCGCCGCTTCGAGGAGCAGGCGCGGTTCCGTGAGGGCGGCGACACCGAAGCGCAGCCGCTGGACGAGGACTTTCTGCGGGCGCTCGAGTACGGGATGCCCCCCACCGGCGGCGTCGGGATGGGCGTGGACCGCCTGCTCATGATCCTCGCCGACCAGCCGTCGATCCGCGACGTGATTCTCTTCCCGATGTTGCGGCCCGAATGACGCCCTGGATTTCCGTCGCGGCGGCATTCGGCTTTTTCCTCCTGCTCGCGGTGGTCGTGTTCGGGGGCACGTGGCCGAGCCGGCTCGAGTTCAGCATCGCCATGCGCTACCTCAAGAGCCGCGGGCTGTCGCGCCTCGTCTCGTTCATCACCGTGATCGCGGCGCTCGGCGTGACGGTCGGCGTGGCAGCGCTGGTGGGCGTGCTCGGCGTGATGAACGGACTGCAGGCCGACCTGCGCGACAAGATTCTCGTGGCGAGCCCGCACATCCGGGTCCTCACCTACGGCGAGGGCTTGCGCCTCGACGACTGGCGGGACGTGCTGCCGCGCGTGCGGCGTGTGCCGGGCGTCATCGCCGCGGCCCCATTCGTGATCACGCAAGGCGGCATCTCGGCGGGCCATGATTACGCCGAAGGGGTGGTCGTGTTCGGGATCGATCCCGACACGGGCAAACGCGCCGTCACGACCCTGGCCGCCCATTTCACGCGCGGCGATCTGCACTTCCGCACCACGCGCCCGGATGTCGAGGCCGGCATCGCCCTGGGCACCCGCCTCGCCGCCAAGCTGTCCGCGTACCCGGGGGATGTCGTCACCCTGGTGGCGTTCGCCGGGACGAAATTCAACGCCAGCACGGGCACCTACCTCCCGCGCTACCACCGCTTCGAGGTGACGGGCCTGTTCGATACGGGGATGTTCGAATACGACAACTCCTACGTGGTGCTCGACCGCAGCGTGGCGCAGCGCTTTGCCGCCCTCGATACGGCGGTCACGGGGCTCGAAGTGCGGCTCGCCGATCCCTGGAACGCGCAGGCGTTCGCCACCGACCTCGAGAACCGGCTGGGGTATCCGCACCGCGTCGTCGACTGGCAGTCCCAGAACGCCTCGCTGTTCTCGGCGTTGAAGCTCGAGAAACTCGCGATGGGGTTCATCGTGTTCTTCATTTGTATCGTCGCGGCGTTCAACGTCGTCGGCATGCTGACGATGGTGGTGCGCGACAAGACGCGGGAAATCGGTATCCTGCTGGCGATGGGGCTGCATCGGGGAGCGGTGCGGCGGGTGTTTCTGATCCAGGGGGTGCTGATCGGGCTCGTGGGCACCATCCTCGGTGCCGGGCTCGGGCTGGCCTGGGGTGACGTCATCAATCGGGGTGAGCTGATCCATATCGATCCGTCGATCTACTTTATCGACCACTTGCCCGTGCACACCCAGCCCGTGGATCTGCTGCTCGTGATCTTCGCGAGTCTGGTGATCGCCACGATCGCGCCCCTGTACCCGGCGCTGCAGGCGGCGCGGCTCGATCCCGTGGACGCGATCCGCTCCGAATGAACGCCCTGCTCGAAGCGCGCGGCCTGCGCAAGGTCTACGCGGGAGGGGACGGACGCCCCCTCGAGGTGTTGCGCGGCGTGGATCTCGAGGTGCACCGCGGGGAGTTGGTGGCCATCGTGGGGTCCTCGGGAGCGGGAAAGAGCACGCTGCTGCACCTGCTCGGGGCGCTCGACCGGCCCACGGCGGGGGACGTGTGGCTCGAAGGGTCGCGCTACGCCGACGTCGGACCCGAGGGAACGGCCGAGCTGCGCAATCGTAAGCTCGGATTTGTCTTTCAGTTCCACCATCTCTTGCGCGAGTTCTCCGCGTTGGAGAATGTGATGATGCCGCTGTTGATCGCGGGGGTGGCGGAGCGCGAGGCGCGCTCGCGGGCAGAGGAGCGCCTCTCCGCGGTCGGCCTGGCCGGACGGATGACGCATCGGCCGGGAGAGTTGTCGGGCGGTGAGCAACAGCGCTGCGCGGTGGCGCGGGCCCTGGTCCACGACCCCAACGCGGTGCTCGCCGACGAGCCGTCGGGCAATCTCGATCACGCGTCGAGCGAGCGGCTGCACGAGCTGTTGTTCCGTCTGGCGCGGGAGCTGGAAACGGCGGTGGTGATCGTCACGCACAACCGCCAGCTGGCCGCCCAGGCGGACCGGATTCTCTGGCTGGACGACGGACGGCTGGTGACGGTCCGTTCGGTGGACGCGATACCTTGATGCGCTGTGATAACTGCAAGGAACGCGACGCGGTGATCAACCTGACCCAGGTGGAGCACGACACGAAGGTCACGCTCCACTTGTGCGAGCAGTGCGCCCAGGAGAAGGGCATCGAGACCGGCACGACCGTACTCAAGACCCCGCTCGGAAAATTCCTGTCGGCGATGGAAAAGAGCACCACGCTTCCGGTCCCCGCCGACACGCTGCGGTGCCCCGCCTGCGGGGCGACGCTGCGCGATTTCCGCGACACCGGCCGGCTCGGCTGCGCCGAGTGTTATCTGGCGTTCGGGGACCACCTGCGCGACTTGCTGCGGCGGCTGCACGGCTCGAGCCAACACGTGGGTGAGCGCTACCTGCCGCCAGGGGCCGCCGGGGAGGCGACCGCCGCGAGCCAGCTGCTCGATCTGCGCGATCAGCTGCGGCGCGCCGTCGAGAGCGAGAACTTCGAGCTCGCCGCTGAGCTGCGCGATCAGATCCGGGTGCTCGAATGATCGATCTGTCCCTGCTCCCCGACGGCGGCGTCGCCTGGCTCGACGCGTCCGGGCCGCATCCGCATATCGTCCTCTCGACACGCATCCGGCTGGCCCGCAACGTGGTAGGGCATCCGTTCAGCCTCAGGGCCTCGGACACCGATCGGGCGGCGGTGCTGGCGCGCGTCAGCGCCGCCGCCGCCGAATGCGGCGAGCTGCGCGGCGCGCAGCTGTTGCGGCTCGATGAGCTGCCGCGGCTCGACCGACAGCTCCTGCACGAGCGCCATCTCGTTTCCAAAGAGCTGGCGGCGCTCGATCGCGAGCCGTCGGGCGCGCGCGCCGCGTCCGCGGTGTTGATCGATTCCCCCGCCGGCGTCATGGTGAATGAAGAGGATCACCTGCGGTTGCAGGCGATGGTGTCGGGGTTCGCACTCGAGGACGCGTATAGCGCGCTGGAATCGGTAGATACGGAGCTGGGGCAGCTGCTTCCGTTCGCGTTCCACCCGGAGTTTGGCTATCTTACCTCGTGCCCGACCAATGCCGGAACGGGGTTGCGGGCGAGCGTGCTTATCCACTTGCCCGGCTTGGTGTTAACGAAGGAAATTGGGAAGGTGTTGCAGGGCCTGACTCAGGTAGGCCTCACGTTTCGGGGGCTGTACGGGGAGGGCAGCGAGGTCGTCGGGAATTTCTTTCAATTGTCCAATCAGACGACACTCGGCAAGGCCGAAGGGGAGTTGCTCGATCATCTTGGCCGCATTGTGCGGCAGGTGATCGAATACGAAGAGCAGGCACGGGACGTGCTCCTCAAGACGGCCGCCGGGACGGTGGACGACAAGGTGTGGCGAGCGTACGGGTTGCTGCGCTACGCGCGGTCGTTGTCGTTCGAGGAGACGATGAATTTGTTGAGCGGCGTGCGACTCGGCGTCGGGCTGAATCTGATCACCGGGCTGAGTGTATATACCCTCAACAAGCTCCTCATTCATACGCAACCCGCTCATCTGGCGGCTCTGGAGGGCCGGCCGCTGAGCGAGACTGAAGAGCGCGCCACGCGGGCGTCGTGTGTTCGCCGCCTGTTGGGCGCGGAGACCACTTGAGGCAGGAACGGCGATGAACGGCTACAACTTCACGGATCGTGTGCGGAAAGTCCTGCAGATGGCGCGGGAAGAAGCCGCGCGGCTGCACCACGAGTACGTCGGCACCGAGCACATTCTGCTCGGGTTGATCCGCGAGGGCGAGGGGGTGGCCGCGGCCGTGCTGACCAACCTCAACGTCGACCTCGAAGAGATCCAGCAGAAGATCGAAGAGACCGTCAAGAAAGGAAAGGCGGCTGCGGCCGCCGGTCCCGATCTCCCCTATACGTCGCGCGCCAAGAAGGTGCTCGAGCTCGCGATGAGCGAAGCCCGCGAACTGAATCACTCCTACGTCGGCACCGAGCACCTGCTGCTCGGTCTGCTGCGCGAGGAGAAGGGGATTGCGGCGCAGGTGTTGACCGACGCCGGCGTCAACCTGGAGCAGGCGCGCGCCGAAACCCTGCGCCTGCTCGGCAGCGAGATGCCCGCGGCCGCCCCCACCGGCTCGACCGGTACGCAGGCCCCGAGCCCCAAGAGCGAGAAGAAATCCAAGACGCCCGCGCTCGACCATTTCTGCCGCGACCTCACGCAGCTCGCCGGCGACGGCGCGCTCGACCCGACGATCGGGCGCCAGAAGGAAATCGAGCGCGTGATGGAGATTTTGTCGCGGCGCAAGAAGAACAACCCGGTATTGATCGGCGAGCCGGGGGTCGGCAAGACGGCCATCGTCGAGGGACTCGCGCAGCTCATCGCCAACGGCCAGTGCCCGGACGCCCTGCGGGACCACCGCGTGCTGTCGCTCGACATGGCGGCGGTGATCGCGGGAACGAAGTACCGCGGTCAGTTCGAGGAGCGGCTCAAGGCGGTCATCAACGAGATCGCGCAGAACCGCAACATCATCTTGTTCATCGACGAGCTGCACACCTTGGTCGGGGCGGGCGCGGCCGAGGGCGCGGTCGACGCCTCCAACATGCTGAAGCCGGCGCTGGCGCGCGGCGAGCTGCAGTGCGTCGGCGCATCGACGCTCAACGAGTACCGTAAGTACATCGAGAAGGACGGTGCGCTGGAGCGCCGCTTCCAGACCGTGATCGTCGACCCGCCGACCGTCGAGGAGACGATCGAGATCCTCAAGGGGCTGCGCAAGCGCTACGAGGACCATCACCGCGTCGTGATTCCCGACGACACCCTCGACGCCGCCGCGAAGCTGTCGGAGCGCTACATCACCGACCGCTTCCTGCCCGACAAGGCGATCGACGTGATCGACGAGGCGGGAGCGCGCGAGCGGCTCGCCACGCAGGTACCACCGCCCGAAGTCGCCAAGCTGAAGGAAGACCTCGAGCAGATCAGCCGCGACAAAGAGAACGCCGTCCGCGACCAGAACTTCGAGCGTGCCGCCGCGCTGCGCGATTCGGAGCGCGAGTTGCAGAGCGAGATCCGCCGCAAGCAGGACGAGTGGGAGCGCGAGCGCCAGACGAAGCGACCCACCATCAGCGAAGAGCAGGTGGCGTTCATCGTCTCTCGCTGGACGGGGATCCCGGTCACCCGGCTGCAGGAAGCCGAGACGGCCCGCCTGCTGCGGATGGAAGAGGAGCTGCACGAGAGCGTGGTCGGCCAGGACGAAGCGATCACGGTGATCTCGCGCGCCATCCGGCGCAGCCGCGCCGGACTCAAAGATCCCAAGCGGCCGATCGGCTCGTTCGTGTTCTCGGGCCCCACCGGCGTCGGCAAGACCGAACTGGCCCGGGCGCTGGCCCGGTTCCTCTTCGCGGACTCGACGGCGCTGATCCGTGTCGATATGTCGGAGTACATGGAGAAGTTCTCGGTCAGCCGGCTGATCGGCGCCCCGCCGGGATACGTGGGGTACGAAGACTCCGGCGCGCTCACCAAGGCGGTGCGCCGCAAACCGTATTCGGTAGTGCTGCTCGACGAAATCGAGAAAGCGCACCCCGATGTCTTCAATATCCTGCTGCAGGTGCTGGACGAAGGGCACCTGACGGACAACTACGGACGCTTGATCGACTTCAAGAACACCGTCGTGATCATGACCTCGAACGTCGGCGCGCGCGACATGCTGAAAGGCCGTACGCTCGGGTTCGCCCAGGGCGACGCCCGTGGCGACTTCGAGCGCATGGCCGAAAAGGTGAAGGAAGAAATCGGCAAGGTCTTCAACCCCGAGTTCCTCAACCGGCTCGACGACGTGATCGTGTTCCACCCGCTGACGCGGGCGCACATCGCGGCGATCGTGACGATCCTGCTGCGCGAAGTGCAGAAGCGCCTGAGCGAGGAGGAGCTCACCCTCAAACTCACGCCCGCGGCCAGCGACTTCCTGGTGGATCACGGTTACGACGAGCACTACGGAGCGCGGCCCTTGAAGCGCGCTGTGCAGAAATACGTCGAAGATCCGCTGTCGGAAAAGATCCTGGTCGGCGAGTTCGCGCGCGGGGACGAGATCGAGGTCGATGTGGCCCCCGACAAGGAGCGCTTGGCGTTCCGCGCGCTCTCCGGCACGAAGGCGTGATTCGCCGGCTTCTCCCCACACTGGCCGTCGTCTCGATCCTCCTGGTCCCGCGCCCCGCGCGGGCCCAGGAGCAGACGGCTCCGGGTGGGATGCCCGATTCGGTCACCGCGCGCGGGATGAAGCGTGTGTCGCTCGCCGTCGTGCTCCAGACGGCGGGCCTCGTGCCGGGGCGCTTCACCACCTACCGCGACATCCAGCGCGCCATCCGCGCGCTCTACGCCACGGGCCAGTTCGACAACGTGCGCGTCGACCAGGACACGACCGGGGACCGGCAGGTGCTGCTGATCCTCGTACACGAGCGCCCGATCCTCATGCACTGGACGGTGCGCGGCGTGTCGCGCCTCAGCGAAGGCACGGTGCGCTCCAAGGTCACGCTCTCCGAGGCGCGGCCGCTCGATCCCGCGGCGGTCGCGCGGGCGCGCGGCCGCATCGATTCCCTCTACCGCGCGCGCGGCTACTACCTCGCCCAGGTGAAGGTGCTGCAGACCTACGAGGCGGAGTCCTCCCGGGTGCGCGTGGTGTTCGACGTCACCGAAGGCCGCCGCGTCGCGATCTCGCGGGTCACGGTACAGGGCAACACGCATTTCTCGGGTTCGTCCGTCGTCAAGGCGATGGCCACGCGTCCCGAGGGGTTCTGGTGGTGGCGCAAGGGCGAGTACGACGACGACAAGCTGCGCGGCGACATTCAGGAGCGGCTCCCAAAATTCTATGGCGAGCACGGCTTCGTCGATTTCCAGGTGCTCGACGACACGCTGCTGGTCAACGACTCCACCGGAAAAGCCGAGCTGGTGCTGAAGGTGAGTGAGGGGGAACCGTATCACGTCGGCACGTTCGAAATCGTCGGCAACCGGCGCTTCTCGACCGACGAGCTGACCGAGCTGTTCCCCTTCAAGACCGCGCAGCGCACCGGCATGCTGGGGATGGGCGGCACCACCCACGGCCCGGCGGTGTTCTCCCAGTCGAAGTGGGATGACGCCACCACCGACCTGTACAGCCGCTACCACAACGAAGGCTACATCTACGCCCAGGTGCGCAACGACGTCATCCGGCGCACCGGCGCCGACGGCAAGCCGATGGTCGATTTGCGCTGGGTGATCAACGAGGGCCAGCCGGCGATCATCAACAAGATCGAAATCGCGGGCAACGACATCACGCACGAGCGGGTGATCCGCGACGCCATCGTGCTGATTCCCGGCGACGTGTTCCGCCAGGACGCGCTGATCCGCTCGTATCAGAACATTTCGAATCTCGGATTCTTCAATCAGCCGCTGCCGTATCCGGAAACGCCGCAGGCCAACGACCAGGGCGACGTCGACGTCGTGTTTCACGTCACCGAGAAACACACCGGTAACGTGAACTTCGGCGCATCGGTGGGGCAGGGCACCGGGCTGGGCGGCTTCCTCGGGCTCGAGGAGCCGAACCTGTTCGGCCAGGGGAAGCGCGGCAAGTTCCAGTGGCAGTTCGGCAAGAACATCAACGACTTCGACGTCTCGTTCACCGACCCGGCGATCCGCGAGACGCGCATCTCCGGGACGTTGGATCTGCACAACACGCGGCTGCGCTACAACATCGCCGACCTCGGACAATTACGGCGCCGCGGCGCGAGCGTGCAGTTCGGCTTCCCCACGTTCCACGACCGCTACGCGCGGCTCTTCGTTTCGTATGGACTGGACGAGCAGACGGTCCAGAACTCGACGAACCAGGCCTTCGGCTCGGTCTTCAACTGCAACAACTGTCTCCGCTCGACGTTCGGCGTTTCGTTCATGCGCGACAATCGCATCGGCATGCCGTTCGCGACCGCCGGCACGATGGCCAACGTCGGCGTGTCGCAGAGCGGCGGGCCGCTGGGCGGCAACGGGAACTTCCAGCGCGTCGATCTCGAGGGGCACTGGTACGCGCCGCTGGCCCTGCTCGGCGGGAAAGGGGGCCTCGCGGGCGGCGGTATGCCGGTCGTGCTGGGGCTCTCCACCCGGTCGGGCTTCGTGTTCGGGAACTCCCCCTTCTTCGACCAGCTGTTCAGCATGGGCGGTACGCAATACGGCATTCCGTTGCGCGGCTACGACGAGTTTTCGATCACCCCGCAGGGGTATAACCCGACCGCCAACGCGACCGGGGCGGCCGCGTCGTCGTTCGGCAAATCGTACTTCCTGATGACCGGGGAGATCGGGCTGCGCGTGTCGCAGATGTTCTACGTGAACACCTTCTACGACGCCGGGAACCTCTGGGCTCGGGCCGTCGACTGGAATCCCACCCGGTTGTTCCGCGGGGCGGGGATCGGCGTCGACGTCATCTCGCCGCTCGGCCCGCTCGGCCTCGACTTCGCCTACGGCTTCGACCGGGTCAACGCGCTCGGCCAGCCGGCCCCGGGCTGGAAACTGCACTTCAAACTCGGCAACTTCTTCTGATGTCCCTTTTCTACGGAGCGTGTATGCGGCGGGCAGTAGTGGTGTGTCTGACCCTGGGGATCGTGGGTCCGGTGATAGCGCAGGGCCAGTCGACGGCCGGGGCGCGTTCGACGACCGGTGGGACGGCGAGCGCCGCTCCGCAGCGGATCGCGTTCATCCGCTCGCGGGCGATCCTCGACAGTACGCCGGGATACGCGGCCGCCGAATCGACGTTCGCGCGCGAATTCCAGGGGATGCGCGACGAGGTGCAGAAGCTGCAGCAGCAGCTCGACTCCGCCGTGCAGGCGTTCGACCAGGCGTCGATCGCCCTGTCCCCCGCGGCCAAGGACGCCAAGCGCCGCGACCTGGCGCAGATGCAGGACCGCATGAACCAGCGCTCCAGCGAGCTGGACAGCCGCGCCCGCGCCCGCAACCAGGAGCTGCTCGGGCCGTTTCAAGCCCGGATCAACACCATCATCCAGGGGATGCGAGCCGAGGGGAATTACGCGCTCATCTTCGACGCGGACGCGCAGAACAACGGCATCGTCGCGGCCGATCTCGCGCTCGACCTGACCTCCAAGGTCATCGCGCGGGTCCGTCAGGCCGGGCCCTGACGGCGGGATCTGAGTGAGCGCGGAGCCGCGTCGCTCCCTGTCGGCGGCGGAGGTCGCCGCGCTCACCGGCGGCCGTCTCGTCGGTCCCGCCGATACCCACGTCGCCGCGATCGCGCCGCTGGAGCGGGCCGGTCCCGGCGACCTGTCGTTTCTTGTCAGTGCCCGCTACCTCCCCTACTTTGAGCGCTCGCGCGCCTCGATCGTGCTGTGCGCCGAGGCGCTCGCGACCGCAGCGGGAGGGGGCGCCACCCGCGTGATCGTGCCGGATCCGCACGCGGCGCTGCTCACGGTGCTCGCCGTCCTGTATCCGACTCCCGCCTGGACGCCCGGCGTGCACCCGACCGCCGTGATCGGAGTGGGGGCGACGTGGTCCGATCCCGTGGCCATCGGGCCGCACGTGGTGCTGGGCAGCGGCGTGACGCTGGGACGCAACGTCCGTATCGGCGCCCAGAGCGTGCTCGGCGACGGCGTCATGGTGGGCGATGACTGCGAGCTGTACCCGCAGGTCACGTGCTATGCCGGCACCACGCTGGGCCGGCGCGTGATCCTGCACGCCGGCGTGCGCATCGGCAGCGACGGCTTCGGCTACGTGCCGGGGCGGGACGGGGCGGCGCACCGCCGCATTCCGCACGTGGGCCGTTGCGTGATCGGGGACGACGTGGAGATCGGCGCCAACAGCTGCATCGACCGCGGCAGCGTCGACGACACGATCATCGGCGACGGGACGAAGCTCGACAACCTGGTGCACATCGCGCACAATGTGCACGTCGGGAAACGCTGCATGATCCTCGCCCTCGCCGGCATCGCCGGCTCGTGCCGCATCGAGGACGACGTCGTGATCGCGGGAGAGGTCGGGATTTCGGACCACTGTACCATCGGGCGGGGGGCGCGCGTGCTGGTTCAGGCGGGGGTGATCGGGGACGTCGCGCCCGGGACGACGGTGTGGGGAACCCCGGCGCGCCCGCACCGCGAGGTGCTGCGAGCGACCGCCGCACTGTACCGCGGGCTCGACCGGTCGGGGCATGGCGACGCCGGCTAAACGCCGCTCCATCGAGCGCGAAGCCACCGTCCAGGGGACCGGGCTCCACACCGGCGCCTCGACGCGCGCGGTGTTTCGTCCCGGCGTCGCGGGGCGGGGTATTGTGTTCCGCCGCACCGATCTTGCCGGAGAGCCGGAAGTCCCGGCGCGGCTCTCGGAGGTCGAAGCGCTGGAGCGCCGCACCGCGATCGGCCATGGCGCGGCGACGATCCACACCGTGGAGCATCTCCTCGCTGCGGTCGCGGCACACGAGATCGACGACCTCCTGGTCGAGCTGTCGGGTCCCGAGCCGCCGATC
>DASTHG010000304.1:0-2861 GCA_035718325.1 Gemmatimonadales bacterium
GGATCTGGCACTGCGCCTGGGCCGTGTGTAGCAACCTTCCACTCTTGGAGTTAGGCGGGGCTGCGATATGGCGGGGAACATCCGTTCCCTGAGCTGCGTTTTTCCAAGTGCATATGACGACACTCCCACCAGTTGCACCAGCCCCGTTCGACCGTCGCAGCCTGCGCGTCGTGACGTGGATCGCTCAGGCGTTCGTGGCGCTCGCACTGGCGTTCGGCGCTGCGCTCGTGGCACCTCGTATTGCCCAGGTGCTGTTGATCGGTGCCGCCGCCGGGGTGCTCGCCGCTTCCGCCGTCGGCCTCGTGGTATGGACGGATGACCGTGACTCCCCCGGCCGGTCGGACCGGCCGGTGTAATTCCCAACCTATAGTTCTTGCGAGGAGGATCCCGGAGAAGGGTTAGTTCGCCAGCACATCAATCTCCACATTCGACGGATCCTTCGCCGTACGCAGGATCGAGTGGGTCCGGGCCCGGTAATCGCCCGGCTGTGCCAGGAAAATGTTCGGCACGAACGTCTGGGGATTGCGGTCGTAGAGCGGGAACCAGGTGCTTTGCACCTGCACCATGATGCGATGGCCCTTCTTGAAGGTGTACGCCTGCTGGTGCAGGTCCACGGTATACTCGAGCGGAACGTTGGGCGTGATCGCTTTGGGGTGCTCCCAGCTCTCGCGATAGCGGCCCCGCATGATTTCTCCGGTCACCATCAGCTCGTAACCGCCCATCGTGGGGCGCTCGAGGGTAGTGTCCGGGTAGACGTCGATCAACTTGACCACCCAGTCGGCGTCGCTTCCCGTGGTCGCTGCGTAGAGGTGCGCCCGCACGTTCCCCGCCACCGTGACGTCGGTTTCCAGGGGGCCAGTCTGCCAGGTGAGCACATCTGGTCGGCCATCGACGAAGCGCTGATCCTCGGTCTCCCAGCGCCGCCAGCGCGAGGTCGCTGAGTAGGTGCGCTCCACGGGCCGCGGCCGGTATGGCACGGGACGCGCGGGATCCGAAACGAACTGATCCGTTCCAGTAGCCGCGGGTGGCGGTTCGAACGAGAGCCCGCCCCCCGCCTGGAAGTAGAGATGCTTGTGTGCGACGCCGCTCGGCGGCCAGTGGTCGAAGGTGCGCCACTCGTTCGTGCCGGCATCGAACACCGTCGCCTCCGCGAACTTCCCGTCGCCCTCTCCCTTCAACCAGTAAGCGAACCAGCGCGACTGCAGTGCCCGGTAATCGTCGCCGGTCGGGCGTCCGAAGCGCGCGTTCCCGAGCGCGATCCCTGAGTCTCCGAACCATTGGCCGTGATACCACGGCCCCATGACGAGATGGTTGAGGCCCGTCGAGTCTGTCCTTTCGAGGGACGCGTAGCTCGCGAGCGGGCCGTATTCGTCTTCCTGGTCCCACCAGCCGCCGACGGTCATCGTGGGCACGGTCGTGTGGGTGAAGTAGCGTGGCAATGAGCGCGCTTGCCAGGCCGAGTCGTATGCCGGGTGGGCGACGAAGCGGCGCCAGGTGGGCCAGCGATCCGCCCCTACGGCCCGCGCCAGCGCGCCCAGCGTGGAAAACGAGCGATACCACTCGTAGGTGTCGTATCGCGCCGGCGATGGGGTGACCGAGAGATCGCTCGACGCCTCCATCTCCCAGGCGTATTCGAGACCATACGTCAGGCGAAAGGCACCCTGATGGAAGAAGTCGTCACCCATCCAGGTGTCGCCCATCGGTGCCTGCGGGGCGATCGCTTTGAGCGCGGGGTGCGCGCCGATCCCGGCCACCGACGTGAGCCACCCGGGATAGGAAATCCCGAATACGCCGACCTTGCCGTTGTTGTTGGGGATGTTCTTCACCAGCCAGTCGATCGTGTCGTAGGTGTCGGTGCTCTCATCGGTACCGGCATGCCCCGAGTGTGGCGGCCGGTTCATGTCGAACGTGCCTTCCGACCCAAAGCGGCCGCGGATGTCTTGCACCACGAGAATGTAGCCCCCGAGTCCCAGCCGGCTCGCGCTGCTGGCCAGGAACGACGCGTAGCCCTTCGCCCCATAGGGCGTGCGGTCCATCAGGATGGGCAGCGGCGTGGTCGCGTTGCGCGGGATCGCGATGGCGGTGAAGAGGTGGATCCCGTCGCGGACTACGATCATCGTGTCGGCGCGCGTGTAGCCGGAGTCGATACCCGGCTGCTGGGCAGCGAGTGCGAGGAGGAGCAGTGTGTTCATGGCTCGGAAGATTCCGCTCCTGTCCACATGCAGCAAGTAGGTGGTCTGGTCCGGGGCCCCCGCTCTCGGCGTCCGGTTTCCTAATGCGCCGTGGCAGCTAGCCTCGCCACGTCGTGCTTGCCGCTGGGCAGGCGCGGCAGCGCGTCCAGCACTTCGATGTGCGCAGGTTGCATGTAGCGCGGCAGCTCGGTGGCCGCGTATTGGCGGAGGCGCGAGAGGGTGCCGCCGGGGGCGAGCACGACGTACGCAACGATGCGCTGGCCCCAATTCGCGTCGGGCACCCCGAGGACCGCCGCGTCCGACACCTGCCCCGACGCGTGCAGCACCTCCGCAACCTCGTCCGGTCCGACACGGTAGCCCAGCGTCTTGATGATGCGATCGCGCCGCCCCACGAAGTACAACAGCCCCGCGGCGTCGCGCCGCACCAGGTCGCCCGTGTACACGGCGCGGCAAACAGCGGCATCGCCGATGTCGGCCAGGGGGTTGGGCCGGAACACCAGGGCCGTCAGATCGGGATCGCGCCAGTATCCCAGGGCGACGGTCGGGCCGCACTGGATCAGCTCGCCGACCTCGTCGGTGCGCGCGGCCGTCCCGTCCTCCCGCAGCACGCTCACGGTGGCGCCGGGAATCGGTCGCCCGATCGAGTCGGGATGGCGATCCACCTCGTCC
>DASTHG010000305.1:0-14624 GCA_035718325.1 Gemmatimonadales bacterium
CCCGACCGTCGCGACGGCGTCGGGCCCGAGATGCGAGACCCAGAACACGTCGGCCACGGCGAACAGCGACTCCATCACCATCTCGAGCACCATTGGGATGGCGAGCAGCACGATCGCCCGGTTGAGCGAGCCCTTCGTGTAGTCATGGGGCACGCCGCGCACCGCATCGCGGACCACCGACCACACGCTGTCCCGGACGGGAGCAGCGGGAGCGGCGTGGGTGAATTCCGGATTCATTGCGGCCCCCGGCGGGCGAAGATGACCCCGGCGAGGCAGAGCGCCCCGCCCAGGACCGCGACGAGCTGCGGCACTTCTCCCAGGATGAACCAGCTCATCCCGATCGTGATCGGCGGGACGAGATACGCGAGCGCGGCCAGACGACTCGCGCTGCCGCGCGCCAATGCGTACGCCCAGCTGGTGAACGCGATGGACGTGGGAAATACACCCAGGTAGGCCATCCACGCGAGGTCACCGGACGCTGCGGTCCGCACGTCGTGCACGAGCCGCGGGGCGTAGGGGAGACAGCACACCGCGCCGATGACGCAGCAGCTCCAGGTGACCTCGAGCGCCGAGAGTCGCGTGAGCACCGGCTTCTGAGCGACGACCCCTCCGGCGGACGCGGTCGTGGCGACGACGCACAGCAACACCCCCCACCAGGGAGCGTGGCCGGATTGCGTCGCGAGCCCGATGCAGATCACGCCGAGGAACGCCACGGCCCCGCCGATGATCAGTCCCCGCGTCAGGTGCTCCTTGAGGAACAGCGCCGCCAGCGCCATGATCATGAGCGGCGCGATGTTCACCACCATCGCCGCCGTGCCGGCATCGACGACGCGTTCGGCGGTATTGAGGGCAACGTTGTACAACCCGAACCACAGGAAGCCGGCGAGGGAGAGTAGAGCCAGCTCGCGCCTGGTCGGGCGAAGGGCGCCGCGGCGCGCGAGCAGCATCCCCAGGAGGACGCTGCCGATGGTGAGCCGGCCCAGCGCCAGCGCCCCCGGCGCGATCGTCCGCGTCGCGGCGCGGATGCCGACGTACGCCGACGACCAGAGCACGATCGAAACGAGTGCGGCGGCCAGTGGCCGCCAATCGCCCGATTCGCTAGTGTTTTCAGGTCGCATGGCAGCACCGAACATATCCCGAAGATTGCAGAGTGGCAACCGAACCGCTGATTTCACACGGGATCAGGACATGTGCAGAAACATCAAGACGCTCGCCAACTTTGCGCCTCCGGCGACCGACGATGAAATCCAGGCCTCGGCGCTACAATTCGTCCGCAAGTTGAGTGGGTCGACCAAGCCCTCGCACGCCAACGAAGCCGTGTTCAACGCCGCCGTTGCAGAAGTGAGCGCCGTGGCGCGCCGGCTCATCGATTCGTTGACGACGACCGCCGCGCCCAGGAACCGCGAGGTGGAAGCGCGCAAGGCGAAGGAAAGGGCAACGAAGCGCTTTGGCTGATAGAATTGATGCAACTCCCGAGAGACACATGACTGCTGCGACCGCATCATCAAGCGACCTGACATTGCGCGACAAGCTGAACGGCATCTGGCACCGGCCTGCGCTGCGCATCTTCAGCGTCATCGTCCTCGCGCACCTCGCCGAGCACATCGTGCAGGCCTACCAGGTGTACGTGCTCGGATACCCGCTGATGGAAGCGCGTGGGATCCTGGGGCAGTGGTTCCCCTGGCTGGTCCATTCGGAGGTCATGCATTTCGGCTACGCGCTGATCATGCTGGCCGGCTTGTGGCTCTTCCTCCCCGGGTTCGTGGGGCGCGGGCGGAAATGGTGGCTGGCGGCGTTGATCATCCAGTGTTGGCACTTCGTCGAGCATCTGCTGTTGCAGGCACAGGCGATCTTCGGACACAACCTCTTCGGCAAGCCCGTCCCCACGAGCATCATCCAGCTGTGGATCCCGCGACTCGAGCTGCACCTCTTCTACAACACCGTCGTGTTCATCCCGATGGCGGTCGCCATGTACTACCACTTGCTACCGCCGGCAGCCGACCGCCACCAGGCGCGGTGCAGCTGCGCTCTCCACGCGGGGCCTGCGACGGCGTGACGCTGCGTCGCACCGACTGGCAGGGTGTCGTCGGTGCGCGCGGTCTCGTGCGGGTGTCGGTAACGCTCACGCTCGAGCTGCTCTGATGTCTCGCCGCATCTTCCTGTTGTCGCCGGCCAATTGCGCCGGGAAGCGGGCGGGGTGGTTGCTGCGCAAGGACGGCGGCTCCCCCCTGGCGCAGCGTCTGCGGGCGGACGGGGCGACGATCGGCGAGATCTTCACCTTCATGAGCGGGTTGTACTTCCGCGGCAAGATGGCGTATGCCAGGACCTTTGCCGACCCCAACGCTGGGTATTCCGGTATTCAGGTCATCGTCCCCGGTCTCGGGTTGCGCCCGCCGGACGTCAAGATCGATCTCCCGGGACTGCGCGCGATCGCGAGAGTTCGCGTCGACCTCGACGATCTGCGCTACCTCGCCCCACTGCGCCGTGACGCCGCCCTCCTCGCGGAGCACACGGATACCGCGGACACCGTCGTGTTGCTCGGCAGCATTGCGACGCCGAAATACGTCGAGCCGTTGAGGGAAATCTTCGGACCTCGGCTCTGCTTCCCTCAGGAATTCATCGGGCGCGGGGATATGAGTCGCGGATCGCTCATGCTGCGGTGCGCCGCGGAGCGACGCGAGCTGACGTACGTCGCGCAGGTGCCCGCGGACAGCGCCGCGTGACGAAACCCGCTGCCGGGTTTCCGCTCGCGCCGCCGATCGAGCCGATGCTGGCGAAGGCGTCGGCAGCGATCCCCACCGCCGGAGACTTCCTGTTTGAGCCGAAGTGGGACGGGTTCCGCGCCATCGTGTTCCGCGGCACCGCCGACCTCTATATCCAGAGCCGCGACCTGAAGCCGCTGGACCGCTACTTCCCGGATGTCCACGACACCCTGCTCGCGCAGCTGCCGAAAGGGTGCGTGATCGACGGCGAAATCGTCATCGCGACGCCGGACGGTCTCGACTTCGGCCTGCTGCAGATGCGCCTGCATCCCGCGGCGTCCCGGGTGGCGAAGCTGGCGCAGGCGACGCCGGCGTCGTTCGTCGCATTTGACGTGCTTGCGGCGAGGGGCAAGAGCACAATGGACAAACCCCAGGTCGAGCGGCGTGCCGTGTTGGAGAAGCTGCTCACCGGCGCTCGCCCACCGCTGCACGTCACGCCGATGACCGAGGACCGAGCACTCGCCGCGCAATGGCTCGACCAGTTCGAGGGCGCCGGGCTCGACGGTGTCGTCGCGAAGCCGGTCGCCGGGACCTACCAGCCCGGCAAGCGCGCCATGGTCAAGATCAAGCACGTGCGCAGCGCCGACTGTGTCGTGGCGGGCTTTCGGTGGCACAAGTCTGGGAAGGACGCCGTCGGCTCGTTGCTGCTCGGGCTGTACGACGGGGACCGCCAGCTGCAGCACGTCGGGGTGACGTCGTCGTTCTCGATGGCGATGCGCAAGCAGCTGGTGAAAGAGCTGGCGCCGCTGCGCAAGGACGCGCTCGACAAACATCCCTGGCGGGGTTGGGCCGAAACGGAGGCGACCGGCCGAATGCCCGGGGGGCAAAGCCGCTGGAGCCAGGGGAAGGACCTGTCGTGGGAGCCGCTGCGCATCGAGCGGGTGTGCGAGGTGAAGTACGACCACATGGAGGGCGACCGCTTTCGCCACGGCACCACGTTCCTGCGCTGGCGGCCCGACAAGGACCCGGCCGATTGCCGCTACGATCAGCTCGAGGTCACGCGCCCGTTCGCCCTGAAGAAGGTGTTCGCAGCGAAATCACGACCCGCGCGATAGGCGACTCATCAGGGCCGCCACGATGGGGCGTCGGCCGTGCCGCTGTATACCTGTGCCGTGCGCCTGCCGTCAACGCTGATCACCTGAAGGTGGACATCGAGGGCGCATTCGTCGCCCCAGTCCGCGCAATCGTTCGATGATGCGAACGCGATCCAGAGATCGTCGGGAGACCATGCCGGGCTATAAGAGAAGGTTGGACAATTGTAGTATATCCCGCCTCCGTAGCAGCGTGCATTACCTGAGAACAGTGTGGTCTCCCCAGACCCGTCGGCGTTCACGATCAGGAGATCCGAGTAGTAGCCGCTGCAGAGTTGACACGCAGGGTGGACCCGTCGGAAGACGATCCTCGAGCCATCTGGCGACCACGCAGGCTGCCCATCGGCGGGCGTGCCGCACGAGCCGCAGAGTGGGTCCCACGTGGTGATGGCGAGTGGGTTAGTACCATCTGCGTTCATCACGTAGATGTTTCCGCTTCTCGCAAACGCGATCACCGTTCCGTTCGGCGACCAGGCGGGGTCACTCGCTGCGGCGGTGTCGTTGGTCAGCTGAACGACGTTGGTCCCGTCTGCGTTCATGATTTGGATCTGCCCGGACCTGACGAATGTGATTCTCGAGCCGTCTGGAGACCAGGCGGGGCTACCGTCAACTTGGGTGGTGAGCCGCACGAGGTGCGTCCCATCGGCGTTCATGACATGGACTCCCGCATCGCTGCTGTCGCCGCGCGATGCGATTTTGCTGCCGTCCGGAGACCACGTCGGCTGAAAGAGCCTCCCTGACAGGTTGAGGGGAGTGAAGCCCGTCCCGTTCGAGTTGATCGTGTAGATCCCGCCGCTATCGTCAGCAAACGCCAAAGCACGTGCAGAGAACCGGAACGCCGACGCGGTAAACGTAGTCCGAGGGACGTCCGGCAGCGCGCTGGCCGTGGCGGTGACCGTCTGCGATCCCGTGTCCGCTCCCAGGGTGTATCTGGCAGTCGCGTATCCTGATTGGTCCGTCGTCGATCGCGTCGGCGTGATCGAGCCTCCGCCGGCCGTGACTGCCCAGTCGACGATGATCCCCGACAGCGCATTGGCGTGATTATCAGAAACCTGTACTACGTAGTCAGCGGCGAGTCGCGCGTTCGCGGTGTCTGACTGATTGTTCCCCGACACAATGCGAAGGATGGGGCGGCCGGGCGTGACCGCAATCGTGAATGAGACCGGCGACCCGACCGCGTCCGACACGGACGCCTGGATCGTGTGCGTGCCGACGTAGGCGTAGCGCACGGCCAGCGCGGCGATCCCCGAAGCGTCGGTCGTACTCTGACCTGGTGCTGTGCCACTGTCGCTGGGGGAGAACGACCACGAGACCGACACCCCAGCCGCTGGAACCGAGCCGCGCGTCACTAGCACGCGGAGCGGCGCCAGCGTTGCGAATACCGTGTCAGTCTGGTTGTCGCCGCTGTTGGTGGGCGACTTCTGGATCGACAGGTCGCCGGGCACGCCGATTGATGTCTCGTCGCCACACGAGACCAAGACGCACAGGATCGCCAGGCAGAACAGGTTTACCGCGCGCGGTGGGTACATCGGCCAGCCCCTCGCTTAGAGTGAACACCTTCAATGGCAACGAGCTAAAGCCAGGTGCTGATGCAGCCAGCGCATGCGTGCTTCCGCGCGATGCCGGCGTGCCGTACTTTCGGCTCGCGTCCAAGCTGATTCCAGATCCTCACCGCCCCGTCACGTGCGGCTCACCGCTCCGGTGAGGGAGCAACACCTGCAGGAGTGCGCCTTGGTCGAGCTCCGGCTGCTCGGCTCGATTCGGTTGCGGTCGTCGGATGGTCGGGACGTCGATGTGCTGGCCCGGCACGCGAAGCGCACGGCGCTGCTCGCCTATCTCGGCGCGGCCTCCCCCCGCGGACCCCACCGACGTGACACATTGCTCGCCCTGTTCTGGCCCGAGTCGGACACGGCCCGCGCGCGCGCGGCGCTCAACCAGGCGTTGTACGTGTTGCGGAGCGCTCTGGGCGAAGACGCGATCGTGTCCCGGGGCGACGGGGATGTCGCCCTGAACGGGGATCTTGTTTGGTGTGACGTGACGGCGTTCGAAGCCGCGCTCGACAGCGGGCGGCCTGAGGAGGCACTGGCGCTCTACCCGGGCGATCTGCTGGAGGGATTCTTCATCAGTGACGCCCCCGACTTCGAGCGGTGGGTCGAGCGGGAGCGCGCCCGGTTGCGCGAACGGGCAGCGCACGGCGCTTGGGCGCTGGCGGAGGAGCGGGCCGAGGCGGGCGATGCCATGGACGCGGGCCGCTGGGCCCGCCGGGCAGCGGAGTTCTCATCGCTCGACGAAGCGGTGGTCCGACGCCTGATCGCGTTTTTCGGGCGTCTGGGCGACCGGGCGGCCGCGGTACGGGCATACGACGCGTTCGCGGCCCGGCTCGCGCAGGAGTTCGCGTTCGAGCCCTCCGCCGAGACCCGGCGCCTCGCCGAGACGATCCGCCGGGCGGCCGCGGTGGTTCCCTCCGCGCCGGCGCCCGAGTCGAATGCCGCGGTGGCCTCTCCGGCTCCGACTCGCGCGTCACTTTCCAACCGGGTCGGGAGGAAACCGCGCGCGATCGCGCTGGCGCTGCTCGTGGCGGGCCTGCTGACCGGTGGTGGATTCCTGGTTCGAGCGCGGCTCGACGCCCGGGCCGCGGCGCGGACGGAGGCCCCCAAGCGACTCGCCGTCCTGCCGTTCGCGAATCTGGGGCCGGCCGAGGACGGGTATTTGGCCGACGGGATCGCCGACGAGATCGCCGCGCGGCTCGGGGCGAGCGATCGCCTGCTCGTGATCGGCCACGCGAGCGCCAGCCGCTATAAACAGACTGATAAGACCCCCGCACAAATCGGGAGTGAACTCGGTGCGAGCTACGTGCTCCAGGGCAGCGTGCGGTGGGAGAAGCCGCCGCGCGGGCCGGCTCGGGTACGCGTCACGCCGCAGCTCGTGAGCGCGGCCGACGGGACGCAGCTGTGGGCCCAAATCTATGACGAGCCGTTAGACGAGATTTTCCGGGTTCAGTCCGACATCGCCGAGCGGGTGGTCCAGGCGCTCGACATCAGGCTGCTCGATCCTCAGCGGCGCATCGTGGACGCTGCGCCGACGCGCAACATCGAGGCATACGACTACTATCTGCGGGGCAACGATTTCTCACGTCGCGGGCAGGACGATCGGTTCCAGCGGGCGGCAGTCCGCATGTATGAACAGGCCGTGGCGCTCGACTCGGGCTTCGCACTGGCCTACGCCATGCTGTCGCGGGCCGATGCACGGATGTATCTGCTCTATCTGGACCATTCGCGGGAGCGCCTCGCGCAAGCGAAGTGGGCGGTGGATCGAGCGTTCCGGTTGCAGCCTGATCTGCCGGAGGCCCATCACTCACTCGGAACTTATTATTGGATTGCGCTGACGGACTACGAACAGGCGCTGCACGAATACGCGATCACCGAAGCGAGTCGGCCCCACGACCCCAACCTGTTCACAGCGCGGGCCGTCCTGCAGGGGCGCCAGGGCAAGTACCGCGAAGCGTTCACCGACTTCGCGCGCGCTCGGGAGCTCGACCCGGGCTCCGCCTCGGTCTTCAGCAACTACGGGGAGCTGTGCGATCTCACACACGACTTTGCGAGGGCCGAGTCGCTCTATGATCGAGCGATCGCCCTCGCACCCGATGGGGTCCGCCCGTACGTCTACAAGACGGGACTGTATTTGCGCCGCGACGGAAGCGTTTGGAAGGCGAGGGCCGTCCTGGACGAAGCGCAGACAGTAGGTCTGGGGGACGCGCCGGAGGTGATCCTGGCACGAGCGCAGGTCGCGATCCTCGGTCGTCGCTATGGGGACGCAATCCTGCAGCTCTCCTCTGACGTCCCGCCACTCTTCGTCACGCAGCAGTACTACACCCCGCGGGTGGAGCTACTCGCCGAGGCGTACAGCCTGATGCACCGGCGCGACGTCGCGCGGGCGTACTTCGACTCGGCGCGCAGTGCCGTCCAGGAGGAGCTCCGGAGGTCCCCCGACGACGCGCGCTTGCACAGTGCCCTGGGGGTCGCGTATGCCGGGTTGGGCTGGAGAGAAGAAGCGATTCGCGAGGGCAAGCGCGGCGTGGAGCTGCGTCCCATCAGCAAGGACACGTACCAGGGCTATCACCGCGAATGGGACCTGGCACGAATCTACGTAATGGTCGGGGAGCACGAGGCAGCGCTGGAGCGACTTGAGTATTTGCTTTCGATTCCCGGCTACCTCACGCCCGCGTGGTTGCGGATCGATCCCACATGGGATGCGCTGCGGTCACACGGGCGCTTCCAGCGGCTGCTTACTGGCACGCATTGAGACTTCACGCCCCGCGCCGGCCGATCACCACACCGCTCGTGTGCTCAACCACGTCACGACCAGGCCGATAACGACGGATCGTCGGGATCGAGCTTCCCCTGACGCGGGCGGAGCTTTGCGGGGACGTTCTCCAGGTTGATGCGGATCCGGGTCCACGTCGTGAACCGTCCGCGCATCGAGTCTACCAGGACGTCCTTCGGCTTGAGGTACACGGCCACCTTGGCGTGACGCTGCTTCCATCGTTGCAACCCTTCCAATGCCTCTTTCTTTACGCGCGAGCGACCGATCTCGATCAGCGGATGTTTCTCGGCGCGCGCCTTGGACGGCTGCACCCGCTTCGGTTCCCCGGGTTGTTTCTTGTAATGGGGCGGCCACGCGGCGTCGCTCAGTCCCGCGCGCTCGTCCCGCGCCGCCAGCTCGAGTAGCACGTCGAGTGAGCCCACCTGGGTGTCGATGCCGGTGTGGCGGTCGCCGATTTCGGCGAACCGTTTCGGCATCGTCGCCAAGGTGAAGTCCTCGGGGTCGCAATCGGGGACTTCCTGCCAGCTGAGCGGCGCCGAAACGCGCGCCTCGGGGGTGGGGCGCACCGAGTAGGCGGACGCGACGGTACGATCCTTGGCGTTCTGGTTGTAGTCGATGAACACGCCGTGCCGTTCTTCCTTCCACCACTTGCTGGTCGCCAGAGCAGGGGCACGGCGCTCGACGTCCCGCGCCAGGGCGAGCGCAGCGCGGCGCACGTCGCCGAACTCCCAGCGCGGGGCGATGCGCACCACGACGTGCATCCCACGGTTCCCCGAGGTCTTGGGCCAGCCCACCAACCCGACGTCCGCGAGCGTCGCCTGGACGACGCCCGCTACTTCCCGCACCTGCGGCCACTTGATCCCGGGGACGGGATCGAGGTCGACGCGCAGCTCGTTGGGGTGATCGAGATCGTCGGTGCGCACCGGGTGCGGGTGCAGCTCGAGGCAAGCGAGATTCGCCATCCAGGCGAGTGCCGCGGCGTCGCGCGGCACGACCTCTTCGGCCGTCCGCCCCGACGGGAACGACAGCGTCACCACTTCGATCCACGGCGGCCGCGACTCCGGCGCCCGCTTCTGGTAGAAGAACTCGGCCTTGATGCCGTTGGGGTAGCGCACCAGTACATTGGGCCGGTCACCGGCGCCGCGCAGCGCTCCCTCGGCGACCGCCAGGTAATACTGCACCAGGTCGCGCTTGGTGTACTTGGGTTTCGGGAAGAGAACCTTGTCGGGATTTGTGATCGCGACTTCGCGTCCCGACACGCTGACGAACTCCTGCTCGCCAGTCGGTGCCTTCGCTCGAGGTTTCGCGGCTCGGGGCATCGCGCCAGAAAATAGCCGCTCGCTACGCCGGCCGCCGGTAGCGCAGCAGGACGTTGCCCGACGGAAACGCCTTCGCCTCGAGCAGCGTGAGCCGCAGGCTCTGCGGCACTCCGGTGATGAGCTGTCGGCCCTCTCCCAGCAGCAGCGGGTTCACGACGAACATGTACTCGTCGATCAAGCCGTGCCGGGAGAGCAGTGAGGCGATGGAGCTGCTGCCGAAGATCAAGATGTTGCCGCCGGGCCGGCGCTTCATTGCGTCGATCTCGCGCGGGTCGAACGTGCGTACGAGGCTGGAGTTGCTCCACGTTACCTGCTGCCGCGTCCGCGAGAACACGATCTTCTTCGCCGCGTTGATCCAGATCGCCATGCCACGCATCTCCACGGACCGTCCCGGGCCGTGGGGGCTCGGTGCGGTCTGCGCGTCGTCGAGCGCGTGGGGCCAGAATGATTCGAACTGCTCGTAGGTGCGACGGCCGAACAAGACCGTCCCCGGGTCAGGTCCGCTGCCCAGCGCGGCGTTGCGATCGGCCTCCACCATGATCGAACGATCGAGCTCCGGGTCTTGCGTCACCCAGCCGAGGCCCCCGTCGAGCGCGGCGTAGTATCCGTCGGCAGTCACGTTGTTGAACGCCAGGATGCGTCGCATGCGGCACTCCTTGTGTCTTCAGGGCTCTGGACTGCGCTCGTCGCTGGCGACACGCCCCTCCCAGCGGCATCTTGGTCTTCCTCACTAATGATAGACATCCGACCATGCGCCGATTGAATCTCGTCATACTCGCTCCGGGCCTCGTGCTCTGGGCCAACGCTCGTGGACAAACGCCCGGCGATCACCAGGTGCGCGTCGCGCAGGGCGAGCTCCAGGGTATCGACGCCGCGAAGCCGGGCGTCCGGGCCTTCCTGGGGATTCCGTACGCCGCGCCCCCCGTCGGCAACAAGCGCTGGGCCCCGCCCGAGCCTCCCGCGTCATGGCAAGGCGTCCGACCAGCGGGAACATTCGGCAACCGCTGCATCCAGACGCATCCCTGGCCCGACATGCTGTTTCAGAGCGCCGCCGAGAGCGAGGACTGTTTGACGCTCTCGATCTGGACGCCGGCGAAGGCAGGAGACCATCTCGCGGTGATGTTCTGGATTCATGGGGGTGGCTTCTTCGCCGGAGCGAGCGACGAGCGACGACACGACGGCTCGGCGCTCGCGTCCAAGGGCGTCGTGCTCGTGGCGATTAATTACCGGCTCGGCGTGCTTGGCTTTCTTGCGCATCCGGAGCTGACGGCTGCGTCGCCGCACCGCGCGTCCGGCAACTACGGGCTGCTCGATCAGATCGCCGCGCTGCACTGGGTGCACGACAACATCGCCGCGTTCGGCGGCGACCCGAACAACGTCACCATCTTCGGAGAGTCCGCGGGGTCGTTCGCGGTGAGCGAGCTGATGGCCTCGCCGCTCGCCAAGGGGCTGTTCCACAAGGCGATCGGCGAGAGCGGTGGCGCGTTCCGGCAGGGCGGACTCGCGGTGACGACGCTCGCGGTCGCCGAGGGGCGGGGCGTCGAGTTCGCGAGCAAAGTGGGAGCCAAATCTCTCGCAGAGCTGCGGGCCACGCCGCCCGCGAAACTGATCGATGCCGTGGGCAACGGTCCAGGGTTCAATCCCATCGTGGATGGCTACGTCCTTCCAGCCGATCCGCTGGAAGTCTTTACCGCTGGTCGTCAGGCCAAGGTGCCGCTCATGGCCGGCTGGAATTCCGCTGAAATCAAGCTGCCACCCACGACTGTCGCCGCATTCGGGCAGCAGCTCGCCACGGCGTTCCCGCAGGATCTCGACTCGGCGCGCATCTTCTACCCGGCGCACGACGACCGTGAGGCCCGCCTTTCGGCGATCGCCCTCGCGAGCGATGGCTTCACGGTGTTCGGGACCTGGAAGTGGCTCGAACTGCACTCGGCGACGGGCGGCGTGCCCGTGTACCGGTACCTGTTCGACCAGCCGATGCCCACCGATTCGGGACCGCCACCCGCGGACGATCCCGGTGCGGCGCACGCGATGGACATCGAGTACGAGTTCGAGACGCTCGACTCGCGTCACCTCGCCTGGGGGGAGGCGGATCGCGCAGTCGCCGACCTGATGGCGACGCTGTGGACCAACTTCGCGAAGCATGGCGATCCCAACGGGCCCGGAGTGCCGGCCTGGCCACGGTGGAATGCGTCGGGGCAGAAACAGCTGCTGCGCATCAACGCCCATACCACCGCCGAGCCGGAGCACGATCGCGCCCGCTTCCGGTTCCTCGAACGCGTGGAGCGGGCCAGGCAGGGTAGCGGTCGCTAACGTGGCTCCCCGCAGTCGCTTGAGCAGCGCGCCGGTCTTGCTCGTCCTCGGCCTGGCGTGGCCGACTGCCACGATCCTCGCGCAGTGTCCCGACGGGTCACCGCCACCCTGTCGCAGCGCGCGGGTCGGGGCGATCCCCCCACCGAATAGTGTCGCGGTGCTGTACTTCGACAATCTCTCGCGCGACACCGCCAGCGCCTACCTCGCCGACGGCCTGACCGACGAGCTGATCACGCGCCTGAGCCAGGTACGGCGACTTGAGGTGCGGTCCCGCTTTGAGTCGCGGCGAGTCCGGGACGAGCGTTCCAACGACCCGCGCGCCCTCGGCCGGATGGTCCACGCCGAATACCTGGTCAGTGGGAGTCTCCAGCAGGCGGGCGAGCGAGTACGGGTGAATGTCGCGCTGGTCCGGGCGTCGACCAGCGCGCAGGTCTGGGGCAGCATCTACGACCGGACAGGTCAGGACATGCTCCAGATCCAGTCCGACATCGCCAGCGAGGTCGCCGGCGCGATCACTGGCCGGCTGCTCCCCGAGGAGCGCGCCTCGCTGGCTCGGCGGCCAACACGGGACCCGGTGGCGTACGACCTCTACCTGCGCGGCGTAGGAGCGGCGAACACGTTTTCGGAGAACGGACTCCGCGCCGGCCTCGACTACTTCGGTCGCGCTCTCGCGCGCGACAGCACCTTCGCGGACGCCTGGGTGCAGCAATCGCTTGCCTGGGGCGTGCTCGCGGACGGCTATATCGAAGGTCGGGTGGGGTATGCGCGGGCCCGCGAGTCCGCCGATCGGGCGATGCGGCTGGATTCGACGAACGCCACCGCGCCCGCGCTCTTCGCCTCGACCACGATTGCGCTCGATGGTGACGCGTCGCAAACGCGGCGGTGGGCGCTCCGGGCGCAGCGCTTGGACCCGCGCTCGTGGCTGGCCCACTGCGACCTCTCCTGGGCCTGGCTCGCTTCCGCCGGCGGCGCCGACAGCGCACTCTCCGAGGCCCGGCAGGGCTGGGATGCCGACACACTGTCGGCGGTCCCTGCATGGAACTACCTGATGACGCTCGCGATGCTGCAGCAGACGGATTCACTCGCCGCCGTGCTGCCGCGCATGGCCAACACGCTCAGCCCCGAGGACCTGCGCGCCTACGACGGCGTCGTGCGTCTGGAGCGCGGGGACGCGGCGGCGGCCGCCTCGCGTCTGCCCTGGTCCTACTATGGCGGCGTGCTGGCGGCGGAGTACATCCGGGCCCAGCTCGCGCTGGCCCGGCCGGAGGCGGCACGGGCCGCCGTGGATTCGATGGTCGCGCTCTCCCGCACGGGCTACTACAACGCGTTCGGCCTGGCTCGCGCGTACGCGGCGCTCGGGCGTACCGACGAGGCCTTCGCATGGCTCGACCGCGCCTGGGAGCAGCGCACCAACTGGGTGGCGTTCGCGCGCTGGTACGCCGAGTTCGCGCCCCTGCACGCCGATCCGCGCTGGGCGGCGTTCCTGCGTCGCGTTGGCCAGGCGCCGTGACCGATGTCAGGCGCGCTGGGCCAGTCATGGCGCAGACAATCTATCCGATTGTGGCGCGGCGGTTCATTTTTGCGGCCACCTGACGACATGCGCTCGACGATGAGCGCGGCAGTCCTTCGATTTCGCGGGAGAACACCATGCGACGAGCAGTCTTCGCGACCGTCGGCTGCGCGCTCATCGCGGCCGCCATCACTCCACTGCGCGCACAACAAGCCTCCTCCGCGTGCCGGCTGGTCCAGGTGCCCGAGCTGGAGGCAGCCATCGGCGGCAAGGCGTCGGGTCCACCGGCGGGGTCCAAGTCGAGCGTTCCCGGAATGACCGTCGACGAATGCTCCATGGTGCTTTCCGGGGTGCAGCGGCACTCAGTCAGCGTTCGCATCATCACGGATCTCGGCATGGATGGCGCGCAGGCCATCACGATTCAGAATGCCGGTACGGCCCGCGAGGAGCAGTGGAAGACGGCGGGGGCACGACTGGAGCAGGCGACGGTGGGGAAGGCGATTTGTCTCCTGACCGGCCGGCCGCACGTTTCCTCCCAAACGATTTGCCGCATTCCACGCGGGGAAGGCTATCTCGAAGTCGAAGTGGCGGGCGACGTCGCCGAGCTGCCGTCGAACGCGACGGTTGCGGCGCTGGCGCAGAAGGCGTTCGCCCGGCTCTGACACCGATGACCCATCCTGCGTACCGTTTCGAGTTGCTCGCGCTGCTCGGCGTCGTACTCGCGGCAGGGCCTGTCAGCCTCGCGGCCCAGGATGCACAGCGCGTGGCCCGGCCGGCCCGCATTACCACGCCGCCGCAGATCGACGGACGGCTCGACGAGGCGGTGTGGCAACAGGCAGAGCCGTTGACCGGCTTCGTGCAACGCGCTCCCAGCGAGGGAGCGCCCAGCACCGAACGGACTGAAGTCCGCATCCTCACCGACGGTGCGGCCTTGTACATCGGCGCCTGGCTGTTCGACCGCCAGGCGGCGGGTATCGTCGCGGGCGAACGCGTGCGCGACGGCGATCTCACCAACAGCGACTATGTCGCCATCATCTTCGATACGTTCGCCGACCGGCAGAACGGCTTCGTATTCGCGACCACGCCGGCGGGCATCGAGTACGACGGACAGGTCATCAAGGAGGGCGAGGGCGGCGGCGTGTTTCAGCAGGGGCAGAGCCGGGCGCAGGCGGGATCGGCCGGTGGGTTCAACCTGAACTGGGACGCGAGCTGGACCGTAGCGGCGCGCGTCGACAGCCTCGGATGGTATGCCGAGTTTCGCATCCCGTTCTCGACGCTCCGCTACGGCGGTGCACGGCAACAGACC
>DASTHG010000306.1:0-9541 GCA_035718325.1 Gemmatimonadales bacterium
ATCCCCGAATCCTTCAACGTGCTGGTGAAGGAACTGCAGGCCCTCGGGTTGCGAGTGACCCTGGGCGTCACCGAAGACGTGGAAGAATAAGGGGAAAGGGAGCACACGAATGATCGACTTCCGGAGTGGTCGCGAGCCGAAGAACGCGAGCTTCGATTACATCCAGATCCGCATCGCCTCGCCCGAGGAGATCCGCGGTCCCAAGGACTCCAAGGAGCGCGAGCGCCTGGAGCTGCAAGGGCAGCGCACGTGGTGGTCGTGGGGCGAGGTCACCAAGCCCGAAACGATCAACTACCGGTCGTTCAAGCCGGAGCGGGACGGGCTGTTCTGCGAGCGCATTTTCGGTCCGGTGAAGGACTGGGAGTGCCATTGCGGCAAGTACAAACGCATCCGCTACCGCGGAGTCATCTGCGACCGCTGCGGGGTGGAGGTGACGCTCTCCAAAGTGCGGCGCGAGCGCATGGGACACATCGAGCTCGCGGTGCCGGTGGCGCATATCTGGTTCTTCAAGACGCTGCCGTCGCCCATGGGCAACCTGCTCGACATGACGCTGCGCGACCTCGAGCGCGTGATTTACTACACGAATTACGTGGTGATCGAGCCGGGCGAGCAGGAGGTCGAGGAGCGCGAGCTGCTGGACGAAGACCGCTACCTCGAGCTGCGCGCCAAGGCCAAGGCCGAGGGCGATGGAGCCTTCAAGGCCGACATCGGCGCGCCGGCGGTGCGCTCGCTGCTGGAGCGCATCAACGTCGATAAGCTGTCCGACGAGCTGCGCGAGCTCGTGGCGACGGAGACGAGCCAGCATCGCAAGAAGCAGATGCTGAAGCGCCTCAAGATCGTAGACGCGTTCCGCAACTCGGGGCAGGCGGGGGAAGCGCGTAACAACCCGCAATGGATGATCCTCGACGTCGTGCCGGTGATTCCGCCCGACCTGCGGCCACTGGTGCCGCTCGACGGCGGGCGTTTCGCCACGTCGGATCTGAACGATCTGTACCGGCGGGTGATCAACCGCAACAACCGTTTGCAGAAGCTGATCCTGCACCGGGCGCCGGAGGTCATCCTCCGCAACGAAAAGCGCATGCTGCAGGAGGCGGTGGACGCGCTGTTCGACAACGGTCGCCGCTCCAAGGCGATCCGCGGGCGTGGCAAGCGGCCGTTGAAGTCGTTGTCCGACATGTTGAAGGGCAAGCAGGGCCGGTTCCGCCAGAACTTGCTCGGCAAGCGCGTCGACTACTCGGGCCGCTCGGTGATCGTCGTGGGCCCGGAGCTGCGGTTGCACCAGTGCGGCCTGCCCAAGGCGATGGCGGTGGAGTTGTTCAAGCCGTTCATCATCCACAAGCTGGTGGAGAAGGGCATCGCCGAGACGGTGAAGCGCGCCAAGAAGATCGTCGAGAAGGAGAGCACGGAGGTCTTCGAGATCCTCGAAGAGATCATCGAAGATCATCCGGTGCTGCTGAACCGTGCCCCGACGCTGCACCGCCTCGGCATTCAGGCGTTCGAGCCGGTGCTGGTGGAGGGGAAGGCGATCCGCATCCACCCGCTGGTGTGCGCGGCGTTCAACGCGGATTTCGACGGCGACCAGATGGCCGTGCACGTGCCGCTCTCCTTCGAGAGCCAGCTCGAGGCGCGGTTGCTGATGATTTCGTCGAACAACGTGCTCAAGCCCTCGGACGGCCGGCCGGTGGCCGAGCCGTCCCAGGACATGGTGCTGGGGTGCTACTTCCTCACCAAGGAGCCGGCCGAGTTCGCGACGCGGGTCGCCGCGGCGCCGCGCCTGGGATCGATGGCGGAGCTCGAGATGGGGCTCGCGCTGAAGCGGCTCGAGTTCCACAGCCCGGTGCAGTACTGGTACGAGGAGCCGGCGGGCGGCGGCCAGTGGGTGGGGACGACCGCGGGGCGGGTGATCTTCAACAGTATTCTCCCGGGCACCTTGCGCCAGGACCTTGGCTTCCAGAACAAGGCAATGCGCAAGCGCGATCTGTCGGAGCTGGTGTTCGAGAGCTACCGCCGCGCGGGGCTCACCCCGACGGTGCAGTTCCTCGACGCGCTGAAGGAGTTCGGGTTCCGCTACGCCACGATGGGCGGCGTGTCGATCGGCGTCGAAGATCTCGAGATTCCGAGCGAAAAGTCGTCGCTGTTGCACGATGCGGAAGCGCGGGTGGAACGGTTCCAGCGCGCCTATGCGACCGGCCAGATCACCTTCGGCGAGCGTTATAACAAGGTGATCGACGCCTGGACTCACGCGAACAACGACATCGCCGAGGCGATGGTCGCGACGATGCGCCGGTCCAAGGGCGGATTCAACCCCGTGTTCATGATGTTCGACTCGGGAAGCCGAGGCAGCCGCGACCAGATCCGCCAGCTGGCGGGGATGCGCGGGCTGATGGCAAAGCCGCAAAAGAAGCTCACCGGCGGCATCGGCGAAATCATCGAGAGCCCGATCAAGTCGAATTTCCGTGAGGGGCTCAGCGTGCTCGAGTACTTCATCTCGACGCACGGCGCCCGCAAGGGGTTGGCCGACACGGCGCTGAAAACGGCCGACGCCGGCTACCTCACACGCCGCCTGGTGGACGTGGCGCAGGACGTGACGGTCACCGAGGAAGATTGCGGCACGATCCTCGGCCTCGAGATGTCGGCCCTGAAGGAGGGCGAGGACATCATCGAGCCGCTGCGTGAGCGGTTGGTGGGCAACGTGGCGCTGGAAGAGGTCACGGATCCACACGAGTTGGACGAGCACGGTCAGCCCAAGGTGCTGGTCGAGGCGGGCCGCCTGATCGACGAAGAAACGTCGCAGGCGATCGAAGACGCCGGCATCGAGACGGTGAAGATCCGCTCGGTGCTGACGTGCGAAGCGCGCCGCGGCATCTGCCGCATGTGCTATGGCCGCAACCTGGCCACCATGGACATGGTGGATCTCGGCGAAGCGGTCGGCATTCTCGCCGCGCAGTCGATCGGCGAGCCGGGCACGCAGCTGACGCTGCGCACGTTCCACATCGGCGGCACGGCGGCACGGATCGCCGAGCAGACGGTGCGCAAGACGAAGGTCGAAGGCGTCATCGATTACGGTGAGCGCCTCGTGTTCGTCGAAACGCCGGAGAAGCAGAAAGTCGTGACGAGCTACGAAGGGGAGCTCGTCCTGAAGGCCGCGGCGCACGGGCCCAAGGACGGGGGGCCGGCGGGCGGCAAGCTCGCCGTGCACTCGCGCTTCCACGTGCCGCTCGGCGCCACCCTGATGGTGGAGGACGGCGCGAAGGTGGCGCGCGACGGCGTGTTGTTCACCTGGGATCCGTACACGAACCCGATCCTCACCGACGTTCCAGGGATCGTGCGGTTCGTCGACATCATGGAAGACGAGACGGTCCGCGAGGAGCTGGACGAAATCACCGGCCGGCGCCAGCGCGTGATCATCGAGGACCGCGACAAGAAGCTGCACCCCCACCTCGAGGTGGTGCAGAAGAAGGGCGACAAGGAGAAGCGGCTGCGCGACTTCGTGATTCCTGAAGGTGCGCAGCTGACGGTCGAGGACGGTCAGGAGGTCTACGCTGGTCAGACGCTCGCCAAGGTGAGCCGCGAGGCGTACAAGACGCGCGACATCACCGGCGGTCTGCCGCGGGTGGCCGAGCTGTTCGAGGCGCGGCGGCCCAAGGATCCGGCGACGATTTCCGAGGTCGACGGCACGGTGCGGTTCGGGGACATCAAGCGCGGCAAGCGCGAGATCTTCGTCCACCCCGAAGACGGGGAGCCGCAGCTCTACGAGGTGCCGGCCGGGAAGCACCTGCGCGTGCACGAGGGCGACCGGGTGCGCGCCGGCGACCGCCTCACCGAAGGTCCCGTGAACCCGCACGACATTCTGCGGATCAAGGGCCCGCGCGCGGTGCAGGAATACCTCCTCAACGAAGTGCAGGAGGTGTACCGGCTGCAGGGCGTGAAGATCAACGACAAACACATCGGCGTCATCGTGCGCCAGATGCTGCAGAAGGTGAAGACGATGGAGCCGGGGGACACGGAGTTCCTCGAGGGCGAAAACGTGGACAAGCTCATCTTCCGCGAAGCCAACCATCGGGTGAAGACGAAGAGCGGCAAGCCCGCCACGAGCGAGCCGCTGCTCCTCGGCATCACGAAGGCGAGCCTCACGACGCAGTCGTTCATTTCGGCGGCGTCGTTCCAGGAGACGACCCGCGTCCTCACCGACGCCGCGATTCGCGGCGCCAAGGACGACCTCCTGGGGCTGAAGGAGAACATCATCATCGGGCATCTCATCCCGGCGGGAAGCGGCATCTACCGCTACCAGGAGATCGAGATCGAGCCGCCCGAGGGATTCGTACCGCCCGCTCCGCCCCCGGAGCTGCAGCCGGGGATGGTCCCGATTCCGGAAGAGGCGGAAGTCGAGTAGCCGTTGGGAAGGTTGAACGCACGGCGCCCGGGAGCGATCCCGGGCGCCGTTTTTTTCGGCTTAGCGATTCGCCGCCGCCGCGGCTCCCTCCCCCAGCACGAGGCCGGTACTGCCCACGACCCCCGCGATGGCGCGACGCAGCTCGGCGATTTCGGCGTCGGTCTTGCCCGCGGCCTTGAGCTTGCGGTTCATCTCGACCGCCTTGACGGCGGCCTTGAGCGTGCCGAGCGCCAGCGTGGTACAGCGCGGCCGAGCGTCCGCCACGTCGCGCCCGACGAGATCCATCATCTGCTCATAGGTGAAGTCGAGCACCTCGGCGAACGAGGGGTGCTCGCGGTTCATGCGCTCGGCGAGGATCGACGCGGCCGCCTGGCTCAACCCGCACCCGGTCCCGGCGAAGCTCACGGCGGCCACCCGGTTCTCATCCGGGGCAGCCTTGAGATAGGCCGTGAGCAGGTCGCCGCACCCGGGGTTGCCTCCCGGCACGGAGACGTCGGCGTCGGCGAGCGGCGTGGTATGACGCGGCCGCTGGGCGTGCTGCACCAGCCAGGCGATCCGCGTGTCGCGATCCATACTACGGCTTCTCGATCGGGGCCATGACCTGGTTGCCCCATTCGGTCCACGAGCCGTCGTAATTGCGCACCCGGTTGAAACCGAGCAGATAGGTGAGCGCGAACCAGGTATGCGACGAGCGCTCGCCGATGCGGCAGTAGACCACGATTTCGTCGTCCTGCGGCAGCCCGTTCTCGTGCTGGTAGATGGTGCGCAGCTCCTCCGCCGGCCGGAACGTGTGGGTCTCGGGGTTGATGGCCCGGCCCCAGGGAATGCTGCGGGCACCGGGGATGTGACCACCGCGCACCGCGCCCTCGTTCGGGTACTCGGGCATGTGGAGCCGCTCGCCGCGGTACTCCTCGGGGCTGCGAACGTCCACCAACGGCTTATGGCGTTCGACGTGCGTCTGCACCCGGTCGCGGTACGCACGGATGCGGGAGTCGTCCCGCTCGCCTACCGTGATCGTGCCAGGATCGGGGCGGACCGCGGTGGTCTCGAAAGGACGACCCTCTTCCGCCCAGCGCAGGCGGCCGCCGTCCATCACCTTGAGATTGTCCACGCCGAAGAGCCTGAAGACCCAAAAGGCATAGGTGGCCCACCAGTTGTTCTTGTCGCCGTAGAACACGATCGTCGTGTCCGGATGGATGCCCTTGGCCCGGAGGAGCTGCTCGAAACGCGAGCGGTCGACGTAGTCGCGGATCAGCGGGTCGTTCAGGTCGGCAACCCAGTCGATCTTCACGGCACCGGGGATGTGACCGGTCTCGTAGAGCAGGATGTCCTCGTTGGATTCGACGAGGCGGACTTTGGGGTCGGTGCGGTGCTCGGCGACCCACTGGGTCGAGACCAGCACTTCGGGGTGGGCGTACCCCCGCGTGGCGATGTCGGTTACAGGGAGCAGGGTCTGTGTCATCACATCCTCCTCATATAAAGGAATCGCGGCCGCATCCTCCTGTTCCCGGAGGCGGCGGCCGCGTCAATCGTCGGAGCGAAACGATGCTAGCGCACGCGAGAACCCGCCCGGGAGGTGGTAGGGTGATAGCGGCTACAGCAGCAGGCCAGCATGGGCGTGCGTCGCATTACCGTGGTAAGTACCGGGGACCGGGAGGCTTCGTCAAGCCGGGATTTCGTCCGCAGGGGGTAGGAGGCGCGGACCGACGGGGGTTGACCTAACTCGCTGGCCCAGCTTAGCTTTGCAGTCTGTTTCGCAACTTTTTTGCGCACTGTACGAGGGGTATGCCGACCATCAATCAGCTCGTCCGACGCGGGCGCCGGGACGTCGAAAAGAAGGAAAAAGCGCCGGCGCTGCGGGGCAATCCCCAGAAGCGCGGGGTGTGCACGCGGGTCTACACCACGACGCCGAAGAAGCCGAATTCGGCGCTGCGCAAAGTCGCGCGCGTCCGGCTCACCAACGGCTTCGAGGTGACGGCCTACATCCCGGGCGAGGGGCATAATCTGCAGGAGCACTCGATCGTGATGATTCGCGGCGGCCGCGTGAAGGATCTCCCCGGCGTGCGCTATCACATCATCCGCGGGACGCTCGACGCGGCGGGTGTGAACGAGCGCAAGCAGTCCCGCTCGAAGTACGGTGCCAAGCGTCCCAAGGAGGCCGGGAAGTGAGCCGGCGCAAGAAAGCGGTCAAGCGGCCGGTGCCGCCCGACCCGCGCTACGATAGTCAGACCGTTTCCAAGTTCGTGAACAACTTGATGGAACGGGGCAAGAAGTCGCTGGCCGAGCGGGTGTTCTATTCGGCGATGGACATGATCGAGCAGCGTACCGGGCAGCCGGGCGTAAACGTGTTCAAGCAGGCGTTGTCGAACGTGAAGCCGGCGCTCGAGGTGAAGTCGCGGCGCGTCGGCGGCGCCACCTACCAGGTGCCGGTGGAAGTCCGGCCGGAGCGGCGCACGGCGCTCGGCATGCGCTGGATCATTCAGTACAGCCGCGCGCGGCGCGAGAAGGACATGTCGGAGCGCCTCGCCGCGGAGCTGATTCTGGCATCGAAGGGTGAAGGCGAGTCGATCAAGAAAAAGGAAGACACGCACCGGATGGCGGAAGCCAACCGGGCATTTGCTCACTACCGCTGGTAGGAGTGGGCTGAACCGCTAAACGGACAATTCGGGACCCTGCCTCAAGGGATCCTGCATCGAGGGGGCGAGTTCCCCCCGATGGTGGCGGAGCGAGACCGGCCCTCGATGGGCGTCATGGTCGCCCCGTCTTTTTGCTGAGATAAGGACGCTAATGGCACGGACGACACCGCTCGATCGCATTCGCAACATCGGCATCATGGCGCACATTGATGCCGGGAAAACGACTACGACCGAGCGTATCCTCTACTATACGGGCCGCACCTACAAGCTGGGTGAGGTGCACGATGGTACGGCCACGATGGACTGGATGGAGCAGGAGCAGGAGCGCGGCATCACCATCACCTCGGCTGCAACCACCGCGTTCTGGCCCCGCCGCGGCGAGCAGTACCGGATCAACATCATCGATACCCCGGGACACGTCGACTTCACCGTCGAAGTCGAGCGCTCCCTGCGCGTGCTCGACGGCGCGGTGACGGTGCTCGACGCCGTGGGCGGCGTCGAGCCGCAGACCGAGACGGTGTGGCGCCAGGCGGACCGCTACGGGGTGCCGCGCATCATCTTCGTGAACAAGATGGACCGCGTCGGGGCCGACTTCGACCGTTGCCTCAAGATGGTACGCGAGCGGCTCGGCGCCAAAGCGATTCCGATTCAGCTGCCGCTCGGCTCGGGCGAGCTGTTCACCGGCGTGATCGATCTGATCCGCGAGATCGAGATCGTCTACGACGACGAGACGCTCGGCAAGAAATACGTGGAGGGTCCGATTCCAGCTCCCCTCACGGACCAGGTCAAGACGCTGCGCCACGAGATGCTCGAAGCGGTCGTGGAGCACGACGACGCCATCCTCCACAAATATCTCGAAGGGCATGCCCTGTCCGAAGACGAAATCCGCACGGTCTTACGCAAGGCGACGGTCGCCGGTCACGTCGTGCCGGTCATCTGCGGGGCTGCGTTCAAGAACAAGGGCGTGCAGCAGCTGCTCGATGCCGTGATCGACTATCTCCCGGCGCCCGTGGATGTCGCTGCGATTCAGGGTCACCTGCCGCACCACGATGCGACGCATGCCGAACGCCACGCCTCGGATGAGGAGCCGTTCGCGGCGCTGGCGTTCAAGATCGCGACCGACCCGTACGTCGGGAAACTGACATTCTTCCGCGTCTACTCGGGTGTCCTGGCGGCGGGCTCCTACGTCTACAACAGCACCAAGGATCGCAAGGAGCGCATCGGCCGGCTGCTGCAGATGCACGCCAACAAGCGCGAGGAGATCGAGGAAGTGCGCGCCGGCGACATCGCGGCGGCGATCGGGCTGAAAGACACCAAGACCGGCGATACGCTGTGCGTCGAGTCGGACCCCATCATCCTCGAGGCGATGCGGTTCCCGAACCCGGTGATCTCGGTCGCGATCGAGCCGAAGACGAAGGCCGACCAGGACAAGCTCGGTGTCGCGCTGCAGAAGCTCTCCGAGGAAGATCCCACCTTCCGCGTCCACACCGATGCCGAGACGAGCCAGACGATCATTTCCGGAATGGGCGAGCTGCACCTCGAGATCATCGTCGACCGCATGAAGCGCGAGTTCAAGGTCGAAGCCAACGTCGGCCGGCCGCAGGTGGCGTACCGCGAGACGGTGCGCAAGCGGGTGGAATACATCGAAGGGAAGTTCATCCGCCAGACTGGCGGCCGCGGCCAGTACGGCCACGTCGTGATCCACCTCGAGCCGGGGGAGCCAGGCACCGGCTTCGTGTTCGAGGACAAGGTCGTGGGCGGCACCGTACCGCGCGAGTTCATCGGGCCGGTGGAGCAGGGCGTGAAAGAAGCGCTCGAGAACGGCGTGCTGGCGGGCTACCCGATGGTGGATGTAAAGGTGGAGCTGGTGGACGGCTCGTCGCATGACGTCGATTCGAGCGAAATGGCGTTCAAGATCGCAGGGTCGATGGCCGTGAAAGAGGCGGCCCGTCAGGCGAGCCCGATCCTGCTCGAGCCGATCATGGACGTGGAAGTGGTCACGCCGGGCGATTACATGGGTGAGGTGATGGGCGACCTGTCGAGTCGCCGCGGCAAGATCGGTGGCATGACGCAGCGCGCCGACGCGCACATCGTGGCCGCGAGCGTGCCGCTCTCGGAGATGTTCGGCTATTCGACGACGCTGCGGTCGATGAGTCAGGGCCGGGCGATCTACAGCATGCAGTTCAGTCACTATCAGGAAGTGCCGAAATCCAAAGCAGAAGAGATTATTGCGAAGGTGAAGGGATAAACCGCTATTGGCTGTTGGCGATTGGCTGCTAGCCAAGCCATAAGCCAATAGCTAAGAGCCAATAGCTAAAAGCCGATAGCTGTCAGCGATTTATCCAGCGAGGAACACGCACCAATGGCAAAGGCCAAGTTTGAGCGCAACAAGCCGCACGTCAACGTCGGCACCATCGGCCACGTGGACCACGGCAAGACGACCCTGACGGCCGCGCTGACCAAGGTGGCGGCGGACAAGGGCTGGGGCACGACCTACGTCAGCTACGACCAG
>DASTHG010000307.1:0-6686 GCA_035718325.1 Gemmatimonadales bacterium
ATTATCTCAACGAGGCGCTCGCCCTCGAGCGGCAGGGTGATTACGAAGCGGCGCTCACGTCCTACCGCCTGGCGCTGCGCGATCACCCCAACGACGCCCGCATCTTGCAGAACATGGCCATCGCGTTCACCAAGACGGCCCGCGTCGATGAGGCGATCCGCCACTACCGGCAGGCGCTCGAGCTCGACGACACGCTCGCGGGGGCACATTACGGACTCGCCTTCCTGCTTCAGAAGCGCGGCGATATCGATGGCGCGCTGCAGCACCTGCGGGCGTTCCTCGCGCAGCCCCCCAAAGGACCGGACGCCCACAAGTGGATCGAGCACGCGACTCGCGCACTGCGCGAGCTTGGATCGGCACCGCCGGCGACCGCGCCCCCGCCCCGGCTTTCGGCGGAGGCTCCCTGAGGAGAGTCCTCGTCCTGCTCGCAGGTCTAGCAGCATGTAAAGCCCTCTCGCCCGATTTCGACGCCGTCATCGCCATCGATGTCGCCCTGCCCGACAGCGTCATCGAGATCGGCGACACCACTTACCCGAAGGGGTCGGCCATCGACGGGCGCGGCGGTCCCGCCCAGGCCACGCTCGTGTGGACCGCCCTGGACACGACGATCCGGGTGGTCGATTCGCTCAGTGGGGCCGCCGTGGGCGTCTCGCCGGGGCCGGGCCGGCTCGTGGCACGCGTTGGAGCGCTGCGCTCGAACCCGGCAGTAGTCAATGTCCTCGGAACGCTCGACTCGATCGCCGCTGTGGGACGAACGGCCGATACCGTGAAGGTTTCCAAGCCCGATTCCGTCTCGGACACGCTCACCATCGAGGCGTTCAGTGGAGGGACTCCGTCCGCGCACCGGCGCATCGCCTTGAGCATCGACTTCCCGGCCGGTGGGACCGGCGTCACATTGGTTCCGGGGGACTCGGTCGTGACCGGTTCGCTGGGCACCGCGGCATTCTTCGTGCAACTCACCGGTGTCCGGCCGGACTCGGCCGTCATCAGCGCCACGGCGACGTATCAGGGCGTCCCGGTGACCGGCTCCCCAACCCGTTACGTGGTGGTGTTCTTGCCATGAGCAACGGTACGCTGACCGATCTGTTCTTCGAAGCCGTCGACCGCCACGCCGACAAGCGGCCCGCGGCGCTGCGCGCCAAGATCGCAGGAGAATGGCGCGCGATCACGCATCGCGAACTCGCCCGTCGCGTGCTCGCGGTCGCCGCGAGCTTGAAAGAGCTGGGAATCCGGCCCGGGGATCGGGTGTCGATCCTCTCCGAGACCCGCCCCGAATGGGCCATCGCCGACTACGCCTGCCTCTGCGCCCAGGCCGCCGATGTGCCGATCTACCCCACGCTCACTCCGAAGCAGACCGAGTACATCCTCAAGGACTCGGGCGCGGCGCTCGTGTTCTGCTCGACCGCGGAGCAGGTGGCCAAGGTGGCGGAGATCCGGGCCGCCCTGCCGGCGCTGCGACACGTGATCGTATTCGACGCCGCAGCGAAGCGCGACGGCGCCGTGACGCTCGACGAGCTGGAGGCGAAGGGACAGGCCGCGCTCGGCAAATATCCACGACTGCGCGAGGAAGCGACGGCGGTGTCGCCCGACTCACTGGCGACATTGATCTACACCTCGGGGACGACCGGGGACCCCAAGGGCGTCATCCTGTCGCACCGGAATATCTGGTCCAACGTCCAGGGTGGGCTGCAGGTGATGCGGCTCGAGCCCACCGACGAATGCCTGGCGATGCTGCCCTTGTCGCACGTGTACGAGCGGATGGTGGATTACACGCTGCTCTCGGCCGGCGTGATCATCAACTACGCGGAGTCGTTCGACAAAGTCGCGGCGAACCTGCAGGAGGTACGACCCACGATCGTGTTGAGCGTGCCGCGGCTCTACGAAAAAGTGTATGCGCGCGTGCTCGAGAACGCGATGTCGGGAAGCGCGATCAAGCGCAGCATTTTCTTTTGGGCACGACAGACCGGCGATGCCTGGGCGTCGCGCATTCTCGCGGGGCAGCCGATTCCCACCGGTCTCGCCATCAAGCGGGCGATCGCCGACCGGCTGGTGTTCGCGAAGCTGCGCGCCCGCACCGGCGGGCGCATCCGGTTCTTCATCTCCGGCAGCGCCCCGCTGTCGCCCGAGATCGCGAAGTTCTTCTTCAGCGCCGGGCTCCCGGTGCTCGAGGGGTACGGCCTCACCGAGACGTCCCCCGTCCTCACGCTGAATCCGCTCGAGCGGCCGCGCATCGGCACCGTGGGCCTCGCCTTTCCAGACGTGCAGCTGAAGATCGCCGCGGATGGCGAGATTCTCGCCAAGGGGCCGAACGTGATGAAGGGCTACTACAACAAGCCCGACGCCACGGCCGAGGCGATCGATGCCGAGGGCTGGTTCCACACGGGCGACATCGGGGAGATCGACGGCGACGGCTATCTCAAGATCACCGACCGCAAGAAGGATCTGATCAAAACGGCGGGCGGGAAGTTCATCGCCCCGCAGCCGATCGAGAACCAGGTGAAGCTCAACAAGTTCATCGCCAACGCCGTGCTGCTGGGCGACAAGCGCAAGTTCTCGATCCTGCTCGTCGTGCCGAACTTCGAGGCATTGGAGCCGTGGGCCAAGGGGCAAGGGCTCGGCGACCTGTCGCGGCGCGAGCTGATCGGCCATCAGCTGGTGCAGGAGAAGGTGAACAGCGAGGTACAGGGCATGCTCACTGACGTCGCACGATACGAGCGACCCAAGCGCATCATTTTGCTGGAGAAAGACTTCACCATCGAGTCCGGTGAGCTGACCCCGACACTCAAGGTGAAGCGCCGCGTGGTGGAGAAGAACTACGCTGCGGCGATCGATGCGGCGTACGCGGAAGCCGAGCGAGAGTCCGGCGGCGTGCCGGTGCACGAATAGCTTCCGTCGCTACTGCTTCTCCCCCACCCAGAGCCCCTGCCCCACCGCCAGCTGCTGCACGCTCTCCGGAAGTGTCGGCTGCTCCGCTTCGACCACGAGACGACGCCCATGGAGCAGCACCCGGGCTGCCTCGCCCACCCAGGGCGTTCGTGCCAACTCCGCTCCGACCACTGCGCCGCGCGCCATGGCGCCGCGCAGCGGGATCACCCGATCAGTCTGCAGCAGGCTCATGACCGGGAGCTGCTCGATGTCCGCGGGGGCGTTGATCGCGATGAAATGGATGCCGCCCATGAGACCGGCGAGGCTGTCGGCGTGGCGCGCCGCGGAGCCGACCAGCAACACGTAGCCGCCGGGGCCGCCGAGGTCGAGCAGCGCCTGGAGCGACTGGGCGTCGACCGGGGTGGTCGGTTGCACCGGCGTGCGCCGCACGACGCGCTGCTGGCGCTCGCCGCTGATTACTTCGGTGAAGTCGACGATGCCGTCGATGATCTCGAATTCACGGTGACAGACCGGACACCCGACGACGCCGAGGTTCACCATGCGCCCGTTCATCTCGCTGGTCGAGAGGACGAGGAATTCCTCGCGATGATCCTCGGGGCAGCGCAGCATCTCGGTGAGCTCGATGTGCATGACGGCGCTCTCATAACAGCTATCAGCTATCAGCTGTCAGCTATCAGCAAAAAACGACCTACGGTCGGAACTCGACCCAGGTCAACTTACCTGCCTTCACTTCAACGCGCCTGAGCACCTTCTTGCCGTCGATCTGCGCGCCCAGGGTGTACGTGCCCGGCGGGACGTCGCCGATGGCGAAATGCTCCTGGTAGACGGGATCGCTGTGATTCTTCGGGCCGTACGTCTCGATGAACGAGAACGGCGTCTCCTGGGGCTCGGGCTTCACGAGGCCGTAGATGTGGGCCTGCGGCACCGGTTGGCCCTTCCCGTCCCACACCTGTCCCGCCACGACACCGGTGCCGGGGAGCGGCTCGATCCACAGCTCGGGGTTGCGATTGAACGGCGGATAGCGCACGTCCGCGGCGACGATCTTGCTCGAGTCGGTCGTCGGCGCGACGTGCACTTCGAGGTGCAGGTGGTCGTTCGTGGCGCGGCCGGTATTGCCGACGAGCGCGATGACGGCGCCTGACTTCACCTTCTGCCCGACCGTCACGAGCAATTTGGAGTTGTGATAGTAGACGGAGAACAGGTACTGCCCGTCGAGCTTCTTGTTGTGCCGGATCGCGATGGTGTTCGACCCCGCTTCGGCCAGCCCGGAGTAGACTACGAGGCCGTCGCCAATCGCGTGGACTTGCGTGCCATCGGGGTTGTTGAACTCGACGCCTTGGTGCGGCTGAAAATTGCCGCCCATCGTCGAGCCGAAGCGGTAGGTCTGGTCGATGTAGGGCTGGTCGGTGAGGTCGATGGGGCGGCGGAACCAGGTATGGCGAAGACTCGTTGTCCTGGCGGTAGGCGAAGGGCTATCGTCGTTGTCGATCCTGACTTTACTCACAGTATCGCTTGTTGACAGGCCACGTTGGCCACCGGCGAGATACGTCGCTGCGCCGAGATCGAGGACGGAGGTCAACAGCTCTCTTCCCGTTGGACTGCCAAACTCGAGAAGGGATCCCGGGCTCGATCGCCACATGCCAATTCCGGTCGGCCCGGGAAAAGCGACCAAAGCTGGCTCGATCTCAGCTGCTTGTTGAATAGCCGACCACTTCGATGGACAACTGCCGAGACCTCCGCTCGCGTTACTGCAAACGTCCAAACGCCCCCATCCGGTGAACTCACGTCCGAATCGAAACAGCCCCTGCTCCGTCCCCACCCAGAATCGCTTCTGTGAATCGATGAGCAACGCCCGGGCATGATTCACACAAGCTTTTCCCTCGCACGGCACCGGAGCGAACCCTTCGTGCCAGGTACGGCCGCCGTCGGGGGAATGCGCGATGCCGCGGAGATCGCTGATCCACAGATTGTCGTCCACGGTCGTACCGAGGGCGATCGCCAGCACGTACTGATTCTGGATCACCCCCATCACCGAATCCGTGGCCGTAGCGGCGCCGGCGAGATCCGTGATCACGCGCCACGTCTTGCCGTCGTCCCAAGTCACCTTGATTCCGTCCGCGGTCGCGATGTAGACGGTATCGGCTCGCGTGACGATCCCGTTCGGCGCCACGTACTGCCACTCGGGACCGAGCTGGCGCAGCTCCCAGTTCTTCCAGGTGCGCCCACCGTCCACCGACACGCCCCACCCGTTGCCTACAGTCCCGTACCAGACTTCGCCCTGCCTGCCGAACCCGAATGCGTGCACGAAATCCCAGGAGATCGAGTGTTTGCTCGTGTCGGATGACGAGTGGATATGCTCCCAGATCGTCGCCTGGGGCCGCAGCACGAAGATTCCCTGGCCGTAAGTCCCTACCCAAATCGTGGAGTCCGGTCCCCGCGCGAGGGCGAGCACATGGACTCCCCACCCGCTCGAATCCGGGAGCGGTGGAATCCCGTCAACACTGACGGGTTCTTGGGTTATTCGCACCTGTGCCGCGAGATCGAGTCGGTCGGCAAGCAGTCCGGCGGTAATGAACAGTAGCTGACGGCTGATAGCTGACGGCTGATAGCGCATTTTCAGTCCCTCGCCTTATCAATCGTCGGCATCATCTGAATTTCCGTTACGTCGACGCGAACCGGGCGCGTCACCGCCCATACCACCGCATCGGCCACGTCCTCGGCGCGCATCATGACGCGGCGCCCAGCGTCGTCAGGACGCAGCTCCGGGTCTACGTCGTCCCACATCTCCGTGTCAACGCGCCCCGGGGAGATGAGCGTGGTCCGCACCCCCGTCCGGGCGACCTCGACCGCGATCACCTCGTGCAGGCCGCGCACGCCGTGCTTGCTGGCGCCGTACGCCGTATTCCAGGGATAGGCAATCCGGTCCGACGAGGAGCCGATGGTGACGAGATGGCCGCTGCCGCGCTCGACCATGTCCGGGACCAGCGCGCGCGCGATGAGAAATGGCCCGGTGAGGTTGGTCGCAATCGACTGCACGAAATCTGCGGGGGACGTTTCGGCAAGGGGCTTGATGATGAACAGCCCGGCGTTGCTCACCACGATGTCGGGGACGCCGAGCTCGGCTTTCACCGTTTTCACGGCACGCGCCACGTCGTCGGCCTGGGTCACGTCGCAGCGCAGCGTCGTCTCGCGCTCGCCCGAGCCGTCCTGCAGCGACCGCGCCAGCCGCACCACGTGCGCTCCCGCCACCCGCAGCTCGTCGGCGACGGCGAGCCCGATCCCCCGCGACGCCCCGGTGACGAGCGCCACCGATCCGGCGAGCGGGGGGGCGCTCACAAGAGCCGCGCGCCCCCGCCGTGCACCAGCCGCAGGAATTCGTCGCGCGTCCGCGCGTCGGAGCGGAACGTGCCCCGCAATGCCGAGGTGATCGTCTTGGAGTTCTGTTTCTCCACGCCGCGCATCATCATGCACAGGTGCGCCGCTTCGATCACCACCCCGACGCCGAGCGGCGCCAGCACCGCGCACAGCGCGTCCGCCACCTGGTCGGTGAGCCGCTCCTGCACCTGCAGCCGGCGCGCGAATACCTCGACCACGCGTGGAATTTTCGACAGTCCGACGATCTTGCCGTTCGGCAGGTAGGCGACGTGGGCCCGGCCGAAGAACGGCAGCAGATGGTGCTCACACAGCGAATAGATCTCGATGTCCCGCACGAGAATCATGTTCTCGTGCTTCTCCTCGAACACGGCGTCGCCGATGACGTCTTCGACCGACATCTGATAGCCGCGCGTCAGCCACTGCAG
>DASTHG010000308.1:0-8512 GCA_035718325.1 Gemmatimonadales bacterium
GACGGCCGGGATCCCGGTGATCATGCTTTCGATGGTGGACGAGCAGCATCTCGCGTTCGAGCTCGGCGCCGCCGATTACCTCACCAAGCCCATCGAGCGGGACCACCTGATCCGCGTGCTGCGCGAGCGCGTGGCTGCGAAGGCGGCGGGGGGACTGGATTCCCTGGCGACCGCTGTGCGAGAGCTGGTCACGTGAAGCACGTGCGCCGCGCCCCCGTGAAGCGTTCCACCGCCCGGCGCCATGACGACGACGTCGCGCGCCGCCAGGCGGCGCTGCTCCGGCTCACCGCCGGCATCGCCGCCGCGACTGACGAAGCCGACGTCTATCGCTCGCTGGTCGAAGGGCTTCACGACGAGGCGCTGGGTTACAACTTTCTTGGCGCGTTCCTGCTCGAACCACAGACGGGGGACCGCGTGCTTCAGGCCTCGGTCGGCTGGCCCGACGCGCCGCACCGGTTCCGCGTCCACCCCGGACAGGGTCTCAGCGAGCGCGTGCTGGAAGATGGTCGGCTGCACTACACCTCAGACGTGACGCGCGCGGCGGGGTATTTGCCGAGCCCGGCGCGGGGGTCGGAGGTGGACGTGCCGCTGCGGGTCGACGGCCGGATGATCGGCGTGCTGGTGGTGGAGAGCGGCGAGCGGAACGCCTTCGGCGCCGAGGATTTCGAGATCCTCACCGCGGCGGCGAATCAGGCCAGCATCGCGATCGGCCGCGCCCGGTTGCTCGAGGAGGAACGGCGCCGCGTCGACGAACACCGCGCGCTGCTCGACACGATGTCGGATCTCTCCTCCGACCTCGAGCTGCCGCGCGTGCTGCAGGCGGTGCTGAACCGCGCCGTGACGCTGCTGGGCGTGACGGGTGGAGAAGTGGCGATCTACGAAGAGCAGACCCGCCAGCTCGTCATCGCTGCGAGCCAGAACATCGGGAAAGACTCGACCGGCACCCGCCTGGCCCTGAACGAAGGGGCGATGGGCCACGTCGCGGTCACACGCGAGGCGATCATCATCCCGTCGTACACCGACTGGCTGGGCCGCTCGGCCAAGTACTCCGACGTGACCGTCCACTCGGTGATGGCGTCGCCGCTGCTCATCGGCCGCCGCCTTGTGGGCGCGATCGCGACGATTCATTCCGATCCCAATCGCGTATTCGGTCCCGACGACCTGCGGCTGCTCACGATGTTCGCGCCGCAGGCGGCGATCGCGATCGAAAACGCCCGCCTCTACGCGGCCGCGCAGCGCCAGAAGCAGTATTTCGAGGAGCTGGTGCGCAACAGCCCCGTGGCGATCGTGACACTCGACCGCGGGCTCGACATCGTCTCCTGCAACCCGGCGTTCGAGGAGCTGTTCGGCTACGCGCCGGCCGATTCGATCGGCAAGAACCTCGACGACCTCGTCGCCACCGAGGACACCCGCTCCGAGGCGGAGCAGTACTCGCAGGCCGCGCTGACCCAGCCGGTGCACGGCATCGGCCGCCGGCGGCGCAAGGACGGCACGCTGGTCGACGTCGAGGTGCTGGCGGTGCCCGTCATCGTGGACGGAGAGCGCGTCGCCCTGATGGCGCTGTACCACGACATCACGGAGCTGCTCGCCGCGCGCCGCGAGGCGGAGGATGCGAGCAAGGCCAAGAGCCAGTTCCTCGCGAACATGAGCCACGAGCTGCGCACGCCGCTCAACGCGATCATCGGCTACAGCGAGATGGTGCAGGAGGAGGCCGAGGAGCTCGGGGCATCGGGGCTCGCCGCCGACGTGACGCGGATTCGTACGGCCGGGCGGCACCTGCTGGCCCTGATCAACGACATCCTCGATCTCTCGAAGATCGAGGCGGGGAAAATGGAGCTGCACCGCGAGACGTTCGACCTCGCCACGGTGGTCGATGACATCCTCGCCACCGCCCAACCGCTGATCGAAAAGAACGCCAACCGCCTCGAGCTGGTGTGTCCGCCGCACATCGGAACGATGCATGCCGACCTCACCAAAGTGCGGCAGATGGTTCTCAACCTGCTGTCGAACGCCGCCAAGTTCACCGACCATGGCACCATCACGCTCATCGTCGAGCGCGAGTCGGGCTCCGGCGGTGATGCCTTCATCCTGCGCGTGCGCGATTCCGGGATCGGCATGACCCCTGCGCAGATGGACCGGCTGTTCGAGGCGTTTTCCCAGGCCGACGCCGCGACCGCCGCGAAGTACGGCGGCACGGGGCTGGGGCTCACGATCACGAAGCACTTCGCCCAGATGATGGGAGGGGATGTGACGGTGGAGAGCAGCCCCGGCGTGGGGTCCACGTTCACGATCCGTCTCCCGGTATGAGCAACCTGCTGCGCTCCGCACTGCTCGGCTTGAGCAACCGCATCGCCGAGTCCCAGAACGAAGACGACGTCTGTCGCAGCGTGGTGGAAAGCCTGCGGCACGAGGCGTTCGGTTTCGAGGGCGTCGGGCTGTACCTGATCGGGGCGACGGGAGGCGCGTTCGAGTCGGCGCTGCGCGCCCAGGCCGGAGCGTTCGCGACGCCCGCTGCGGGCCGCTCCGAGCTGCGGCTGCCGCTGCGGATCGACCAAAGCGCGATCGGCGAGCTGGCGGTGCAGCGCGCCGGCGGCCAGGCCTTCGAGCAGGGCGACCTCGAGATTCTCGCCGCCGCGGCCAACCAGGCAGGGATCGCCATCGGCCGCACGCGGCTCCTCGCCGCCGAGCGCAATCGCCTCGCTGAGCAGCGGGCCCTGCTCGACACGCTGGCCGATTTGTCCGGCAAGCTGGAGCTCGACAAGCTGCTGCAGGCGGTGCTCGAGCGGGCGGTCACGCTGCTCGACGTCTCGGGCGGCGAGCTCGCGATCTTCGACGAGCGGACGCAGCAGCTCGTGATCGTGGCGAGCCAGAACATGGGGACGGACGCGGTGGGGACGCGCATGGCGCTGGGCGAAGGGGCCATGGGCCAGGTGGCGCGCACGCACGAGCCGCTGATCATCCCGCGCTACCAGCAGTGGGAGAGCCGGTCCTCGCAATACCTGCGCAGCTCGATCCAGACCGTGATGGCGGCGCCGCTGCTGATCGGCACCCGCCTGGTGGGCGCGATCGCGAGCGTGCACTCCGATCCGTCGCGCTCCTTCGGCGAGCGCGACATGCGGCTGCTCAACCTGTTCGCCGCTCAGGCGGCGATCGCGATCGAGAACGCGCGGCTCTTCACCGTCGAGCGCGAGCGCGCCCAGGAGCAGGAGGCCGTGCTCGACACGATGCAGGATCTTTCGGGAGAGCTGGAGCTCTCCAAGGTGCTGCAGCGCGTGCTGCAGCGCGCCGTCGAGCTGCTCGGGGTGACGGGCGGCGAGCTGGCGACCTACGACGAGTCGAAGAATGACCTGGTGATCATGGCGAGTTATCGCCTGGAAACCAACGCCGTGGGGACCCGCATGGCGTTGGGCGAGGGCGCGATGGGAACCGTGGCGCGCACGCACGAGCCCCTCATCATCCCGCGCTACCAGGAGTGGGAAGGGCACTCCGGCAAGTATGAGCAAAGCACGATTCAGTCGGTGATGGCGGGGCCGCTGTTGATCGGGAACCGACTCGTCGGCGCGATCGCCAGCGTTCACGCCGATGCGACACGCGAATTCGGCGAATCGGATCTGCGGCGCCTGATGATGTTCGCGCCGCAGGCGGCGATCGCGATCGAAAACGCCCGTCTCTACTCGGCACAACAGCAGCAATTCGAAGTCCTCGTCCGCTCCAACCCCGTCGCCATCGTCAACATCGGCGCCGACAATCACATCCGCTCCTGCAATCCCGCGTTCGAAGAGCTGTTCGGATACACGGAGGCGGAAGTGAAAGGCAAGAACCTCGACGCTCTGGTGACGACCGAGGGGACGCTGGCGGAGGCGCAGGCGTATACCACTCAGGCGCTCGAGCAGGGCCGGGCGACGTCGGGCACGGGGCGGCGGCGCCGCAAGGACGGCACCGTCATCGACGTCGAAGTGCTGACGATTCCGGTGACGGTGGGTGGCGAGCAAGTCGGGCTGATGGCGTTGTATCACGACATCACGGAGCTCCTGACGGCGCGTCGCGAGGCCGAGGCGGCCAACGAAACGAAGAGCCGCTTCCTCGCCAGCACGAGCCACGAGCTGCGCACGCCGCTCAACGCCATCATCGGATACAGTGAGATGCTGCAGGAGCAGGCGGCGGAAGACGGACAGGACGACTACGCCGCCGACCTCGGCAAGATCCACTCGGCGGGCCAGCATCTGCTCGCGGTCATCAACGACATCCTCGACCTCTCGAAGATCGAGGCGGGCAAGATGGAGCTCTATCTCGAGACCGTCGCCGTGCGGCCGCTGGTCGACGACGTCGTGACGACGGTGCGCCAGTTGATCGCGAAACACGGCAATCGCTTCGAGCTCCATGCCGCCGACGATCTCGGGTCGATCCGGGCCGACGCGACCCGGCTGCGGCAGGTGCTGTTGAACCTGCTCTCCAACGCCTCCAAGTTCACCACCGAGGGGCGCATCGCGCTGGCCGTCGGGCGTGACGATGGACACCTCACGTTCCGGGTGAGCGACACGGGGATCGGGATGACCGAGGAGCAGATGGGCCGGCTGTTTCAGGCGTTCGCGCAGGCCGAGGCGTCGACGGCGAGCAAGTACGGCGGCACGGGACTCGGGTTGGCGATCAGCCGCCGGTTGTGTCAAATGATGGGGGGCGACATCGCCGTGGCCAGCCGGCCCGGGAAGGGATCGACCTTCACCGTGCGGCTCCCGCTCGCCGGGGTGGTGCCGGAGCAGCGCAACTGGCTGCCCGAGGACGGCCGTGCCGCGCGCGGGACGGTGTTGGTGATAGATGACGATCCCGGTGTCCGCGACCTGCTGGGACGTTACCTCAGCCGGGAGGGATTCCGTGTCGAGACCGCTCCCGACGGGGAGACGGGCCTGCAGATGGCGCGGGAGCTGATCCCGACGATCATTACGCTTGACGTCGTGATGCCCGGAATGGACGGGTGGGCGGTGCTGGCGAGCCTCAAGGGGGATGCCGCGCTTGCCGGCATCCCGGTCGTCATCCTGAGTGTCGTGGACGAGAAGCCGATGGGGTTCGCGCTCGGCGTCTCCGCCTACCTCACGAAGCCGATCGATCGCAGAGGACTGGCGGCTGTGCTGGCCCGGTACGCTCCCACGAGCGCGACGCGATCGGTGCTCGTCGTCGAGGACGACGCGGCGACCCGGGCGACGCTGCGGCACGCCCTGGAGCAGCAGGGGTGGCAGGTCGACGAGGCAGTGAACGGCCGCATCGCACTGGAGCGCGTGGCCGAACGGCCGCCGGCGCTCGTGTTGCTCGACCTCGTGATGCCGGAAATGGACGGATTTGAATTCCTCGAAGGCCTGCGCCGGCGGACGGTGCCGCCGGTGCCCGTGGTCGTGATCACGGCAAAGGATCTGACCGACGAGGACCGCCGCCGCTTGAATGGCGGCGTCGCGCGGGTGGTCGAAAAGGCGCGCGGCGGCCCGGAGGCCGTGCTCGCCGAAGTCCAGGAGCTGATCGGGGGGAACCGCTGATGCCGCGCATCCTGCTCGTCGAAGACAACGAGATGAATCGCGACATGTTGTCGCGGCGCCTGCAGCGCAAGGGGTTCGAGGTGGCGATGGCGGTCGACGGCAAGCAGGGCGTCGAGATGGCGCGGGCGGGCGGCTACGATCTCATTCTCATGGACATGAGCCTCCCCGAAATCGACGGCTGGGAAGCGACGCGACAATTGCGCGCGGCACCCGAAACGAAGGTCGTGCCGATCATCGGGCTGACGGCGCACGCCATGGCAGGCGATCGCGAGAAGGCGCTGGAAGCGGGCTGCAACGACTACGATACGAAGCCCGTCGAGCTGCCGCGGCTGCTCGGCAAGATCGAAGCGCTACTGGGTGGCCCGAAGTGAGCAGGACGCTCTCCGGCAGCACCCTCACCGTGGAAGCACAGGCGCAGCTGCGGCACGATCTGCGCACGCCGCTCAACCACATCATCGGGTACACCGAGATGTTGCTGGAAGACGCCACGGATCCCGCGTTGGCGGAGCGACGCGAGCGGCTGGAGCAGGCTCTCGGCGCGGCGCGCCAGGCGCTGGAGCTGATCAACGCTTCCCTCGGCTCTGCGCGCCGCATCGTCCCGGCTGATGTGGCACAGCTGTACGACGCGTTGCAGGCGCCACGCCAGACAATCGTCCTGGCCATTGACGCGCTCGTGGTACCGGAGGCGGACGGCGACCCCTTTACCGCCGATCTCAGGAAGATCCTGTCAGCGGCCGAGCATCTCGCTCCTGAGCGGTCGCAACCCGCCGCCGCTGCAGCGGCGCCTGCAGCTGCGACGACCACTGCTCCGGTCGACGCGCAACCGTCGCAGGCGCGCATCCTCATCGTGGACGACGGCGCCGAGAACCGCGATGTGCTGCGGCGCCGTCTCGAGCGGGAGGGACACGCCGTGGAGGCCGCCGAGAATGGCCGCCGCGCGTTAGAGCTCGTGGCGCAGCGGTCCTTCGATCTCGTCCTGCTGGACGTGCTGATGCCGGAGCTCGACGGCTACGCCGTGCTCGACGCGCTCAAGGGGTCGCCGGGGACACGGGACATTCCCGTCATCATGATCTCGGCGCTGGACGAGCTCGAAGGGATCGTGCGCTGCATCGAGCGGGGAGCGGAGGACTACCTCCACAAGCCGTTCGATCCGGTGCTGCTGCGGGCGCGAATCAATGCGTCGCTCGAGAAGAAGCGGTTGCGCGACCAGGAGGTGGAGTACCTGCGCGAGGTCAACCGCGTCATCGAGGCGGCGTCGGCGGTGGAAGGGGGCCGCTATCGGCCTGGGACCCTCGCGGAAGTGACCCGCCGAGACGACGAGCTGGGCCATCTGGCGCGGGTGTTCGACAACATGGCACAGCAGATCAAGGCGCGCGAAGAGCGGCTGCGCGACCGCGTGCGCGACCTCCGGCAGGAGATCGAGTTGGCGCGGCGCGACTCGCGCGAGGCCGAAAGCGCCGTCGACGGTGGCAACCTGCGCAGCGGCGAGACGTTCGCCCAGCGCTACGAGATCATCGCCGTCCTGGGGCGCGGGGGCATGGGTACCGTATACCGCGCCAAAGACCTCGAGCTGGAGGAGGAGATCGCGGTCAAGACGCTGCGGCCCGAGTTCGTCGCCGACAAGACCCTGCTCGCCCGGTTCAAGGACGAGATTCGTCTGGCCCGGCGCCTCAGCGATGCGAGCATCGTCCGCACGCATGACTTCGGCGAGTGGTCGGGGGTGTGTTTCCTGACGATGGAGTGTGTCCAGGGCATCACCATCCGCGAGCTGATCGATACCCGGGGGCGCCTCGGCGTCTCCGCCACCCTCGCCATCGCCGCCCAGCTGGCGCATTCGCTCGCCGTGGCGCACGAGCACGGCGTGATTCATCGCGACATCAAGCCGCAGAACCTGCTGGTCGATGAGGCGGGCGTCCTCAAAGTGATGGACTTCGGCGTGGCACGGCTGGCCGAGCGTTCGACGGCGAACACGGAAGCCGGCCTGGTGCTCGGCACGCCGGCGTACATGCCGCCGGAGCAGCTCATGGGTGAGCCGGTCGACGCCCGCAGCGATCTCTATGCCGCGGGCGTCGTGCTGTACGAGTGTCTCACCGGCCAGCTGCCGTTCGAGGCGGGTTCGGTGATTTCGCTCGTCGCGAAGCTGCTCAAGGAGGATGCGCGGCCCCCGCAGGAGGTGAATCCGGAAATCCCGCCGGCGCTCTCGGCGCTGGTGCTCCGGCTGCTCGCCAAACGTCCCGAGGACCGTGTGCAGACGGCGGTCGATCTGGGCACACAGCTCGCCGCCCTCGGATGAGGGAGAATCGATGAAGCGACTGCTTGCGTTCCTGCTGACGTGCCTCGCTGCCACCCGCGCCCCCGCGCAGCAGCTCGATTCTTTGCGGGCGGCGATCACGGCCCGCATCGCCCAGGCTCCAGCCAAAGCCGTGGGGGTGTACTTCCACGATCTCGGCACCGGCGACACGCTGCTCATCGGCGCGAATGTGCGGTTTCACGCCGCCAGTACGATGAAGGTGCCGGTGATGATCCAGCTATTCCGCGACCGCGACGCCGGGAAGCTCACGCTCGACGATAGCGTGCCGATCACCAACACCTTCACGTCGATCTTCGACGGGTCGCCCTATCAGCTCGATAAGGCGGACGATTCGGACTCCACGTTATACGGCATCGTGGGCCAGAAGCGCACGATCCGTCAGCTCGTGGAGCTCATGGAAACGGTGTCGTCGAATCTCGCCACCAACCTGCTGATCGCCCTGGTGGACGCGAAGCGCGCCAACGCCACGGCGCATTCCCTGGGCGCGGATTCGATTCTCGTGCTGCGCGGCGTGGAGGATGGCAAGGCGTATCAGGCAGGGATGAACAACACCACGACAGCGCGGGATGCTGTTCACGGCGCTGGCGCAGTACCGCGCGGCTTCCCCGGCGGCGTGCCGCGAGATGCTCGAGATTCTCGGGCGGCAGCACTTCACGGAAGGAATCCCCGCGGGACT
>DASTHG010000309.1:0-6304 GCA_035718325.1 Gemmatimonadales bacterium
TCCGTGAGCTATTCCCAGCTGATCCATGCGGCGATCGACGGCATGCTGCGGGCGCTCGATCCCCACAGCCACTTCTTTTCGCGCCTCGAGGCCGAGCGCTTCGATCTCATCGCGCGCGGCACCCTGGGCGTCACCGGGATCTCGCTGGAAGAGGTGGACAGCGCCGTCACCGTCCTGGCGGTGGCCTCGCAGAGCCCGGCGGCCAAGTCCGGCGTGCAGCCCGGGGATCGCCTCGTGAGCGTAAACGACACTTCGGTGGCCGGGCTCTCGGTCTCGACGCTGGAGCTGCGCCTGGCCGGCGAGAAGGGATCCAAAGTGCGCTTGCGGCTCGAGCGTGGCTCGCGGCTCGAGCCGGATACGCTGGACATCTCGATCAAGCGCGACTTCCTGGTGCCGCACTCGGTGTCGGTCGTGCGCATGCTCGATTCCACGACCGGCTTCGTTCGGCTCGACGAGTTCGGTCCCGGCGCCGGGAAGGAGGTCCACGATGCTCTGGACCGTCTCAATCACCAGCACATGCGCCGCGCCATTCTCGACTTGCGCGGCAACCCCGGTGGCATCGTGACGTCAGCGGTCGCCGTCGCCGCGGAGTTCTTCCCCAAAGGCACCGTCGTCTTCCGCACCGAAGGGCGCAAGCGCGAAGTCGACACCACGTACACCACGCAACACGACGGGGACTTCGCCGCACTCCCGCTCATCGTGCTCATCGACGAGCATTCGGCCAGCGCCGCCGAGGCGCTGGCGGGATCGCTCCAGGATCACGACCGCGCCCTGCTGCTCGGCCGGCGCAGCTTCGGGAAGGCCCTGATTCAGACGGCGTTCTTCGTGCCGCCGGGCGGCGAGGTGTTGATGCTCACCATCGGCCACGTGCTGAGTCCCAGCGGGCGCTTCATCCAGCGCCGCTACATCGGCCTTGCCGCGGAACAGTACTACTCGCTCGCGGGTCAGGGCGGCACTGCCGAAGACACGCTCAAGGCGTACCACACCGACCACGGTCGCGTCGTGCGGGGCGGCGGCGGCATCGCTCCCGACGCCCCGTTGCCGCGGCCGGCTCCCTTACCGGTATGGTGGAGTGTGGCGGCGGATTCGGGGTTCGACGATGCCGTGGCCGACAGCCTCGCACAGTCGCTTCCCGCGACGCCGGCGGCGCGCGCGGCTTGGCTCTCCGCGGCGGATCGCTGGCGCACGACGCTCTTGCCCCTGTTCCTGGCACGGGTCCGCACCCGGCTTCGGGTCCCGGCGCAGACCGACTCGGCGCTCGATGTCCGTCTCGCCCGCATCCTGGCCGCCCGCGTCGCCGAGGTGCGCTGGGGTCTCGACGCCTACGACGAGTTCGTGGCCAGGAGCAGTCCCGATGTCCAAGCCGCGATCGGCTATTTCCCCAGGCTGCATGAGCTTTTGGCGGCGCCCTGACCCTCTAGCTATTTTGCGAGTATGACGACTCCCAAGACGCGCGCTCGCACCGAGGCGCGGGCCCCACGCCAGCCCCTGTCCAAACCTGAGCTGCTCGACATCTACCGGTTGATGTACATGTCGCGCCGGTTGGACGACAAAGAGCTTCAACTGAAGCGCCAGGGCAAGATCTTCTTCCAGATCTCCGGCGCCGGTCACGAAGCGGTGCTGGTCGCCGCCGGCAAGGCGCTGCGCCCCGGTTCCGACTGGTTCTATCCCTACTATCGCGATCGCGGCCTCTGCCTCGCTCTCGGCATGACCCCGACCGAGATGCTCCTGTCGGCGGTCGCTGCGGCCGAGGACCCCAACTCCGGCGGCCGGCAGATGCCGTCCCACTGGGGACACAAGGCGCTGAACATCGTGAGCCAGTCGAGCCCGACGGGTACGCAATTCCTCCAGGCCACGGGCTGCGCCGAAGCGTGGCTGCGGTACAGCCAGGTGGACGCCATTGCCGACAAGCCGATCCAGGACGACGAGCTGGTCTACTGCTCCGCCGGCGAAGGAACGACGAGTGAGGGGGAATTCTGGGAGGCCCTGAACACCGCCAGCAACTTGAAGCTGCCGGTGCTGTTCTTGATCGAGGACAACGGCTACGCGATCTCGGTGCCGGTCGAGGTGCAGACCGCCGGCGGCTCCGTCAGCAACCTCGTCGCCAACTTCCCCGACCTTCTGATCGAGCGTGTGGATGGCTGCGATCCCGTCGCCTCGTACGAGGCGATCACGCGCGCGGCGGCCCATTGCCGCACCCGGCGCGGGCCGGCGCTCGTCCACGCCAAGGTCACGCGGCCCTATTCGCACTCGCAGTCGGACGACGAAGTGTCGTATCGTCCGCCCGTCGAGCGGGAGGAGGATGCGAAGCGCGACTGCATCCTGACCTTCCCGGCCCGGCTGATCGCCGAAGGCGTGGCGAGCCAGGCGGAGATCGACACCATCACACAGCAAGTGGACGAGGAGATCCAGGTGGCGACCGACGTGGCACTCGAGGCGCCGCAACCGGCGCCCGAGACGGCCCTGCGCTACGTCTATTCCCCCGACGTCGATCCCACTTCCGAGCAATTCGACACCGAGGACGATCCGCACTTCACGGGAGAGCCGACCACCGTGGTCGATCTCCTGAACGCCTGCATGAAGGACGAGATGGCCCGCGATCCCCGTATCCTCGTCTTCGGCGAGGACGTCGCCGATGCGAGTCGCGAGGAGAGCCTCCCCAAGGTCAAGGGCAAGGGCGGCGTGTTCACGGTGACGAGAGGATTGCAACGGCAGTTCGGCGGGAACCGCGTCTACAACTCGCCGCTCGCCGAAGCGAACATCGTCGGGCGCGCGATCGGTCTCGCCACGCGCGGCCTGAAACCGGTCGTCGAGATTCAATTCTTCGATTACATCTGGCCGGCCTATCACCAGCTGCGCAATGAGCTGGCCACGATGCGCTGGCGGTCCAACAATGCGTTCAGCTGTCCCGCGGTCGTGCGCGTGACGTACGGCGGGTATCTCAAAGGCGGCGCCGTGTACCACTCCCAGACCGGTGCCGTGGTCTTCACCTCGATCCCCGGCTTGCGCGTGGTCTGCCCGGCAACCGCACTGGATGCCAACGGACTGCTGCGCACCGCGATCCGCTGCGACGACCCCGTGTTGTTCCTCGAGCACAAGCACCTCTATCGCCAGACCTACAACAAGGCGCCGAACCCCGGTCCCAACTTCATGATCCCGCTCGGCAAGGCAAAGGTCGTGCGGGAAGGGACACATCTCACCGTCGTCACGTATGGCGCGGTCGTGCAGCGCACGCTCGTCGCGGCAAAAGAGGTGGAGGAGCAGAACGGCATCAGCGTCGAGGTGATCGATCTGCGCAGCTTGTCGCCCGTCGATTGGCCCACGATCGCCGCGTCGGTCCGGAAGACGAACAAGGTCATCGTCGCCTACGAGGACGCGCTGTCCTGGGGATATGGGGCCGAGCTGGCTGCCCGCGTCGCCGACGAGTGTTTCGCCTGGCTCGACGCACCGGTGCGGCGCGTTGCCTCGGCCGATTCGTTCGTCGCGTATTCGCCGGTGCTCGAGGATCACATTCTTCCGCAATCCGAGGATCTCTCGCAGGCGATGCGCGACCTGCATGCGTTCTAGGCAGGTCCAGGCTTACACCCTGCTGTTTTTCCTCTCCGGCGCAACGGGGCTCGTGTACGAGCTCCTCTGGGTCCGTGTGCTGTATCAGTCGTTCGGCTCCACGATTCAATCCGTCACCACCGTCGTCGCCGCCTACATGGGCGGCCTGGGACTCGGTGCGTACCTGCTCGGCGCCCGCGGCGACCGCGCGCTCCGGCCGGCACGGCTCTACGGTCGGCTCGAGATTCTGATCGGCCTGTTCGGACTCGTCTCGCCGCTCGTGCTCGGACTCGCCCAGCAGGCGTACATCGCGCTCGCGCGAGGTCTGCCCGAGGGTTCCGGGCTGAGCGTGGCGTTGCGTTTCGGCCTCGCCGGACTCGTGCTCTTGATCCCCACCACGCTGATGGGAGGAACGCTCCCGGTATTGACACGCGCGTTTACCGCCGCCGAGCGCGACAAGCTGCGTCCCTCGCTGGGACGGTTGTACGGCGTCAACACGCTGGGGGCGGTGTTGGGTACCGCGCTCGCGGGGTTCGTATTGATCGAACATGTCGGGATTCGCTGGAGTCTCATCGGCACTGCCTTCGTCAGCATCGCGATTGGATTCGCGGCGATCGGGATGCCCGACCCGGACGGATTGGCTAGGGGTTTGACTAACCCCGGGCGCAAGCCCGGGGTTGAGCCAGTCGTGCCCGGGGTTGAGCCAGTCGTGGCTGCTGCACCGGCCACGGCAGTGCCCGCCCTGCTCCGCCGTCTGGCCCTCGCCCTCCTCGCCGCGACAGCCTTCGTCGCCTTGCTCGACGAGATCGCCTGGACCCGCGTCCTCGTCATGGTCGTCGGTGGCTCGACCTACGCGTTCACGCTGGTTCTGCTGTGCTTTCTGCTGGGGATCGGGCTGGGCAGTGCCCTGATCGCGCGTCGCTCCGAAACGCCCACCGACGCCGCGGCGTCGGCGGTGCTGGCGCAGGGTGTGACCGCCGCCGGGGCGGCGCTCATGATCGCATTTTTCTCCGCCCTCCCGGCGTACGTCCTGCTCGTCTTCCAGATCCCGGGTCTCAACGCCGGCCCGCGACTCGGACTGCTCGGTGGCGCGGTCGCCGGCGTCGTCCTCATCCCCGCGGTGGGCATGGGAATGACGTTCCCGTTGCTCACCGACCTGATCGCCTCCTCCGGCGAGGCGCGCGGGGCCGACGTCGGCCGGGCCTATCTCCTCAATACCGCCGGGTCGATCCTCGGCGCTGTCCTCACGGGATTCGTGCTCGTGACGCTGCTCGGCAGCGATACCACGCTGCGGCTCGGGGTCGGCGTCAACGTACTCGCTGCTTTAGCACTCGCCGTCGCGGTGTCCCGCGGGGTCGCCGAGGGCTCCGCGCTGCAGCGGCAGCTGCAACGACGCGTGCTCGGCGGCGCGATCCTCGCGACGGCGGGGCTCGTCGCCGTCGTCGCCGCGCCGGGCCGGGGTCTGCGCACGATCGATCTCGGTCCGACGATCTATGGGCGCGAGCGCATGACCGCCGCCGAGCGCAGCGGGTTTCTCAATCACGTGGGGGCGCGGCCGCTGCGGCTCATCGAAGGCCGCAATTCCACCGTCTCGGTGTGGGAATCGCCGGTCGGCCGCGCGCTGAAGGTGAACGGCAAGGTCGACGCGTCCGACTACGGTGACATGGATACGCAGCTGATGCTGGGCCTCGCGCCCGTCGCCGCCCATCCCCATCCACACGCGGCGCTGGCGATCGGGTTCGGCAGCGGCGTCACCACCGCCGTGCTCGCCGCGGTGCCGGGAATGGATCGGGTTCGCGTGGTGGAGCTCGAGCCCGCGGTGCTCGAGCTGGCGCCGTACTTCCGTAGCGTGAACCAGGACGTGCTCGCACGTCCCAACGTACGCGCCATCGCTGATGATGCCCGCAGCGCCCTGCAGCTGACGAGCGATCACTTCGACGTGATCGTTTCCGAGCCTTCGAATCCCTGGGTCGCGGGCGTCGCCACGCTGTACACACCGGACTTCTATCGCATCGTCCGCGGCCGGCTGACCGAAGGCGGCGTCTTCTGCCAGTGGGTGCAGCTCTACCAGCTGCCGCTGGCGGTCGTGGCGGGCATCGTCCGGAACGTGCAGGAGGTCTTTCCGCACGTAGCCGTCTGGTCCGCGGGTAACTACGACCTCATGGTGCTCGGCTCGGCCCACACCCTCGTCCCGGACACTGCCTGGGTGGAGACGCTGCTGGGACGAGGCGGCGCTCTCGCCGTGCCGGGGCACGAGTTTCTCATGCTCGACGCTCCGCAGCAATACTTCGATCGCCAAGTGCTCGGGGAAGCCGGCGTCGCGCGGTTGGTGCAACGCGCCACGCTCGTGCATACCGACGACCGCCCTCAGCTCGAATACGTCGCCGCGCGGCGCTTCCTCGACAGTCGGGAGATGGGGGACATCCTCGACTCGATCGCGGGCTTCGAGCGTCCGGTCGAAGCCCTGGATCACCTTTCCCCCGACCGGCTCGCCCGCGCGTTGTCGGCGCGCCTCGGCGATGTCGCCGCCTCTGGCTTCGTCGCAGCGGCACACCGCTCTGCTCCACAGGACCCGCGGTGGATCGTCCCGCTTGCGGGCCTCGCGGTCGCCACGGGCGACACGGCCCAAGCCGATTCGCTGCTCGGCACGCTGCGGACCCCCGATGCCCGTGCGCTGCTGCTCTCGGGTCTTATCGCGACCGCGCGCGACCAGCCGGCACGCGCCCGGCCGCTCCTGGAGCGGGCGCTCGCGGCCGGT
>DASTHG010000310.1:0-12925 GCA_035718325.1 Gemmatimonadales bacterium
CCACGGTGGGCCGCGTTGTCCAACCTTGGAGGCAACACCTATGCGGAAGATGCTCATCACCCTGGCGCTCGTGGCCGCTCCCGTTCTCGCTGCCGCGCAGACGCCGTCGCAGACGCCGGACTCGTCGAAGGCGAAGCCGAAGACGACCGTGCATCATGCGGCGAAGCCGAAGGCGAAGTCCTCGGCTGACACGTCGAAGGCGAAGCCGAAAGCGGCCGCTCCGGCGTCGACCGACACCACGAAGAAGCCGAACTAACGCCACGCGGTATCCGGGGTCCGGTGTCCGTGGCGTCGAGTCCGGACACCGGGCACCGGAATCCGAATTCCTGCTTGTGTAACTCACCGCCACCACATATCATAGCGCAACCTTCCAAGGGGTCCCGTTCGAATGACTGGGGAACCGTTCCTCAGCTCCGACGAATACGACGACCGCGCGCATCAGCTGTACAATGAAGGACACTACGACGACGCCATCGAGGTGCTCCGCGAGGGGTTGAGTCTCTACCCCAACGCCGTCGAGCTCCATGTGGGCATGGGATACGCCCGCCTCGCCCGCGAGGAGTTCGCCTGGGCCCGCAAGAGCTTCGAAGAAGCACTCACCCTCGACCCCGATCATGAAGACGCCCTCGCCGGCCTGGGAGAGGTGCTCCTCAAGGTGGGCGACAAGCCTGGAGCGGTGACGTGCTTCGAGCGCATCCTGAGTCTGGGCTTCCAGGACGACCACGATCTGATGTTGCAGGTGGGACGGGCGCTGTTCCGGGAGTCGGTGCTCGACCAGGCGCGGCGGTTCTTCGAAGTCGCGCTCACGGCACACAACGACTCGTCCGAGGCGGCAGCGTGCGTGGGATACGCATCGCACCGGCTCGGGGACGAGGGGGGAGCGCTGTTCTGGCTGCGCCGGGCGCTGGAGCTCGAGCCCGGACACGCGGAGGCCCGCATCTACCTCGCCAATCTGCTGTACGACCGCGGCGAATACGAAGCGGCGCTCTTCCACCTGGAGCGCACCACTCCCGATGACCACGTCGACACCCTGGCGATCTGGCGACTGTTGGAGCTGAAACGTGGCGTCTACAAGCTCAATGAAGACGACCCCGAGCTGAAGCCGTGGAACGGTCGGCTCGGCGAGTTGACGGCCGACGCCTCACCCGACGACCTCCTGCTGGCGGAAATCGAGGCGATCGGGTCGGACGGTCAGGTACGCGACCCGCGGCAGCTGGAGCTGTTCGGCACCCTGCTGACGGAGCTCGCGGGAATGAAGAAGAGCTCCGGTGGAGAGATCCACCGGGTGCGGACCACATCCGGGCGCGTGTACGAAGGGACCTGGGAAGAGATCGTCCATCAAATGAAGGACGACGCAGCCGACTGGGCGCGCACCGGCGTCACCATCTCCGCGACCGACGCGGAGTCGTTCATCCGGGGCAGCGCCGAAGCGGGCTTGCTGCGGATCCTGCACTAGCGGGGTTTACCCCCGCTTCAGCGTCATCCCGAGCGCCACGGGGCCATCCCCCAACGCCACGAGGCTCGCCGCTCCCGCCAGCAGCAGCGCCTCCAGCTCGAACCCCTGGTGGCCGGGGAGCTTCACCCGCAGGATGGCCACAACCATTTCCACCACGAAGCAAATCCCCCAGATCCGCGTCAGGACGCCAAGGATCATGAGCGCCCCGCCTGCCGTCTCGAGGGCGATGAGAATCACCGCGAAGATGCTGGCGAACGGGACCCCGACCGAATGCAGGTACGACGCCAAGCCAGGGATCCCGAGCTGCAGCTTCATGAGCCCGTGATGGAGAAAGACCCCGCCCACGGCGAGCCGCAGGGGCACCGCGGCGTAGCCGGACCATTGGTTCATCTGCGCTCCGAGTGGGAGGTGGGGGTTGCAGGGACCGGGGTGCGGTGCCGCGCGTCAGTGCGGACGTCCCGGGCGTCGAGCCGCCGGATGATGACGTCGAGGCCGCGTTGCGGCTGCGTCTTCCCGATGGCGGCGACGTCAGCGAAACAGGTGCCGGTCTCGGGGAGAGCGTGAATCGCGACGTGCCCGCCGTGGCACGCGACCACGATCACGACGCCCGAGGGGCCGGCCTGGGCAATCGGTGGGGCGACGGGGTGGAGGCCGGCTGCGTTGGCGGCGGCGAGGGTCAGCGCGCCAAGGGCTTGCGCATCGCTCAGACGGCCGGGGGCGATGCCGCCGAGGTCGGCGAACACATGCTCACAGCTCGTCGCTAGCACCGGCCCGTCAGGGTGGTCAGCGGCGCGACGAACGTTCCGCGGATCGGCAGCAGGCCGAGGGGGTCCGTGTAGAAATCGGTGCGCTGCGCCAGGAACGAGAACCGGCCGCTGATGGCGAAGCCGCCCGTCACCGGAACGATCTGGGTGATCGTGATCGAGCCGGCGGGGCGCGAGAGCGCCACGATCGGCCTCGCAGTTGCGACCGTGGTCCAGCTCCCCCAGTTACGCGGCGGCCGGCAGACCGGATCGAAGCCGGAGCCGAGTGCCTCGTTCGGGGAAATCGAATCAATCCCCAGCGACCCCGCGGCCGTGACCTGGGTGCGGACCGTAACGAGGACCGCCTCCGCCGTCACCGTCCCCTGGGTGAGAAACGCGCGCAACCGGAAGGTGAGGGTATCTCCGACCCGTTGATAATTGGTCGCCTGCGTCTGGACGTTCACCCGACGGATCACGGTGCCGAGAATTGAATACAACCCGACGCCTCCGGTGGTGTCGCTGAGGGTCAGCACCCGCACCGCCCCCGTGTCGGCGACGGTGTCAGGCCCGAGGGCGGCGAGCACCTGGAACGGCAGCGGTCCGCCGGTGGTCTTGGCGCTGTCCTTGCCGGTGGCGGAGTCGATCGCGAACACGGCGTTCGATCCGCCCAGCGCCTTGAACCAGACGGTCGGGACGCCCGCCGCCTGATGCTCGACCTGCACCGGTACGGTGAACGTGTCGCCGGGCATGAAGTAGAGTGTATCGAGCAGCAACGAGACCTGGAGCGCGCTCGAGACGACGACCAGGCCGGCGCCCGTGATCCCGTGGGCAGTGGCGAGGGCGAGTGCGAACCCCGGTTTCAGGCCGGCGATCTTGCCGGTCGTCGCGTCCACCGATATGACCGTGGGGTCACCACTCTGCCAGGTCACGGTGCCAGCGGGCTGCGGCTGGCCGTTGTCGCCGAGGTAGGTGACGGAGAGGGGGCCGAGACTGTCGCCGACGAAGATCGAGTCGAGAACGGGACCCACCACGACCTGCGCCAGACTCGAGGGGCCGCTCGAAGGGTTACAGCCGCTGCCCCCGGTCAGGGCGAGTACCGTCCCGAGGACGAAGGCGAGGCGTTTCACGCCTCAGAACATGGACATGGCGAGGAACGACCGGAGGTTGTCGTTCGTGACGCGCAGGCGCGAGGACAACAGCCGCACGACCGACCACAGCACCTTGTAGGCGACATCGCGGTTGAAATCGAGCAACAGCTCGAAGTCGGAGCGCGAGATGGTGATCAGGGTGCAGGTGATGTTGGCGATCGCGTCGGTGGACCGCTCGGAGCGGTCGAAGATCGACATCTCCCCGAAGTTGGCCCCCGGCTTCAGGACCGCCAGCGCTTCCTCTCCGGAGCCGGGAATGGTGCGCGAGATGCGTACCTCGCCCTCGGAGATAATGAAGAGCCGGTTGCCCGGTTCTCCTTCCTTGAAGATGTACTGGCCGGTGGTGAACTTCTGCTCGCGGCAGACTTCCGCGACGCGGGCCAGCTCCCCGTCGTCGAGGTCCTGGAAGATCGCCGCCTGCTTCAACAAATTGAGGTCCACGCGGTGAAGGTACCGGACCGGTGATAGCCGCACAAGTGAAACCGCGCGTGGGCGCGGCCGATCTGCTCACGGTGTTGCGGTTTCCGCTCGCGGCACTGTTTCCGATCGTGCACGGCACTCTCGCGCGGCTCGGGCTCGTCGCCGCGGCGGCCGTCACCGACCTGTGCGACGGTTGGATCGCGCGCCGCACCGGCGGCTCGCGCTGGGGACCGATCCTCGACCCGGTCGCCGACAAGGCGTTCATCGGGACGGCCTTCATCACGCTCGCTTCGCACGGCGTGCTGCATCCGTTCGAAATCACCGCCGTCCTGTTGCGCGACATCGTCGCGGTCCTGGCGTTCGCGGGGACGCTGATCCTGCGCCGTCCGGTGGCGCTGCCCGCACGGGCAGGCGGCAAGGCGGTGACGGTGCTGCAAGTGTTGACCCTCTTGGCGCTGCTCGCCGCATCCCCGTTGTCGCGCCCACTCGCCTGGGCCACCGGGGCGGTGTCGGTGTATGCCATCTGGGATTACGGACGCGCCGCAACGCGGCGGGACGGTGTGTCCCGCGTGTCCTAGAGGAGACTTGGCGATGGAGCGGAGACACAGTGTCACTGGCCCGACCGCCGCGGTCACCGTTCGGTGGCGCGAGAAGCTCGTGTTCGAGGGCGGCGCTCCGGGACGGCCTTTCGTCACCGTGGACGGTGACTCGAAGATCGCTACCTCTCCGGTGGAGCTGCTGCTCGTCGCCGCCGCGACCTGTACCGCCGCCGACATCGTCGACATTCTCCAGAAGATGCGCGTGGACCTGCGCGGCGTGCAGATCGAGGTGCAGGGGGCGCGCCGCGACGAACCCCCCCGACGCTTCACGGCCATACACTTTCACGTTCAGGTCACCGGCACCGGGGTCGACGAAACGAAGGTCCGCCGGGCCGTCGACCTCTCCCTCGAGAAGTACTGCTCGGTGATGCATTCGCTCGCTCCCGACATGCAGGTCGGCTACGACGTCTCCTTGGCGTAGCCGCGCGGCCCAGGCCGCGCTCGTCGCCGTCTGCAGCACCCGGCCGCTCGGCGGCCAGGCGCTCACCGCCACCGAGCTGGGAGTGGGCGCGCTCGCCACCTGGGCGCATCGCGATTTTTACGGCGCCGCGATCGAGCTGGCGCTGCGGCCATCGACCGACGGGCGCGTCGCCGTTTTCGCCGCTGGCGGCTCGGTCGACGGCCATGCCGGGATGCGCGTCGAGGCTACCGCCCAGTTTCTCGTGTTGCCCACGACCAAGACGGGGGTGTCTCCCTACGCCGGCGTCGGCATTGCGTACGTCGGCTCGCGGGCGTACCGCGGCACCGGCGTGTTAGTGGTGCTGCTGGGGTGTGAGTCGGCAGCGGGGCGGCGCCACAGCTGGTTCGGTGAAGTGGGGCTGGGCGATGGCCTGCGCCTGCGCGTGGGATGGCGCTGGCGCAATTTCCCGGGGTGGTGGGCGCCCTGAACACACAAACGGGCGCCCGCAGGCGCCCGTTGCCGCATCAGGGAACGGCTGGAGTCTTCAGGTCCCGGCGCCGACCGGCGCCGGACGGGGCACGACGGGCCGGCAGTAGCGCTCTCCCAGGGTGCGGAGCTGACCGAGCTCCTGATCCGTCAGATCGGTGTAGCGGTCGGCGACGTACAACATGGTGTCGTCAAACCACTCTTTCTGATGGTCCGCCGTCGCTTCCAATACGCCACATCGGAGAATATGGGAGTACAGCTCGTCGCGGGCCTGCTCGAATGCCGTCGGGGTCACCACTTTGCGGGGCTCACGGGGTTTTGCCATGCGCGGTCACACTCCTTCAGAGATGGGGGGCGGGGATGGCGCGGGCAATCTAATAACGCCGACCGTCAGAAAGCAAACACACATCCTGCACAAGCTGTTCCCCGGCACCGATGGTATAATGCGGGGTGAGCATGCACGATCAGGTCTACGGCCCGGAGCGGGAGCGGCAGCTGTTGGACCTGCTGCGGGCGCTCGCCCGGCGCATCGCGGAGCTGGACCGCGCCGGGCGCCTGCTCGATGCCGCCCCCGAACTGCAGCAGCTGCTGGGCAACGCGCGCAGCGAGCTGTTTCATTATGAAGTGCGGCGCACGTACGACACTCCGGAGATTGCCGAGAGTCGCCGCATCGTCGAGGAATCCGTGCGGCGGTTGCACGAGTTGGACCTCGATCCTCCCTCCGACGACGATGAACCCTGGCGCAGGAGCCCAGACGAATGAAGCCGTTTTACCTGTTGCTCGTGCTGGTGGCGGTGGTCGCAGGCGTGCTCATGTGGCGCGCGTCGCAGAACTCGGGTGGAGATGTCTCGGCCGCGGCCGCCGATGTGCCTGGCATCGTGACGGCCGCCGACAGTGCTTTCCAGGGCTACGTGTTGGGGAGTGCGACGGCACCCGTGGAGGTGGTCGAATACGCCGATTTTCAATGTCCGCACTGTGGGGAGTTCGCCAACGTCCAGTTTCCCACGATCAAGGATCAGCTGATCAGCACCGGGCGGCTGCGGTGGCGGTTCCGGGACTATCCGCTCGGCAGCTTCCCATGGTCGCGCATCGCTGCATTGGCGGGTCAGTGCGCGGGCGAACAAGGGAAATTCTGGGAGATGGAAGACGCTCTGTTCCAGCATCAATCCGACTGGGGAATGAGCCGCGGCAATCCGACCAGCGCGTTCCGTGATCTGGCGCGCGGGATCGGCGTCGACGTCGACAAATACAATGCCTGCATGGACAGCCAACGCTATGCCGGGCGCATCGAAGCGAGTCACCGCGAAGGGTCGGCCCGCGGGGTGACAGGGACGCCCACGTTCTATGCGAACGGGCGGGAACTCGATAACACCCGCTTCGGCAACTCCGATGCGTTCAAGAACCTGGTCGACAGCCTCACGGGCAAGGTCCGCCACTAGTGCGTCGTCGCCAGGTGATCGCGCTCCTGGCGCTGGTCGGTTTCTGCATCGCGTTGTACCTCTGGTTTTATAAGATCGGCGTCATCGGGAAGCTGCAGTGCGGGTCGGGGAGCTGCGAGTACGTGCAGACCAGCCGCTACGGGGCGCTGTTCGGTGTGCCGGTCGCGCTCTACGGGGTTGCCGGCTACGCGGTCATCTTCGCGGTCGCGATGGTGGGGCTGCAGCCATCGCAGCTCGCGCGGCGCTGGCCGACCACAGCTTTGGCGCTGCTCTCCGCCGGCGGATTCCTCTTCACCCTTTATCTGACCGGCATCGAGCTGTTCGTGCTGCACGCCATCTGCCGCTGGTGCGTGGGGAGCGCGGTGGTGATGAGCGCGATAGCGGCGGTGGCGGTGGAAGGGGCGGTCCGAAGGAGGTAGTGGAGGTTGGTGGAAGTTGGTGGAGGTGATCCGTTGCAACCTCCACCATCCTCCAGAACCTTCACCAACTACAACCTTCCTTACGACTCCGTTGCCTCGTACTGATCCTTCAGCTTCGCCACCACAGCCGGATCCGCCAACGTCGTCGTGTCTCCCAAGGTGCGGCCCTCCGCGATGTCCTTTAACAGGCGCCGCATGATCTTTCCGCTGCGCGTCTTGGGGAGATCCGCTGTGAAGAGGATGTCGTCGGGCCGGGCGAGCGCGCCGATTTTCTTCGCGACGTGCCCTTTGAGCTCCTCGCGCAACGCGTCGCTCGATGCTTTGCCCTCCTTCAACGTGACGAAGGCCGCGAGGGCCTGACCCTTGAGATCGTGGGCGCGTCCCACCACTGCCGCTTCCGCCACGGCGGGATGATCCACGAGCGCGCTCTCGACTTCCATTGTTCCGATGCGGTGCCCGGCGACGTTGAGCACGTCGTCGACCCGTCCCAGGATCCAGTAGTAGCCGTCGGTATCCCGCTTGGCGCCGTCGCCGGGAAAGTAGATCCCCGGCCAGCGGCTCCAGTACACCTGCTGGTAGCGCTCATCGTCGCCCCAGATCGTCCGTAACATCCCGGGCCACGGGCTCGTGATCGCGAGGTAGCCCCCGCCCACCTGCACCGGTTTCCCGTCGCCGTCGAGCAGCTGCGCGTCGATGCCGGGGAAGGGGATCGTCGCCGAGCCCGGCTTGCAGGTGACGACGCCGGGGAGCGGCGTGATCATGATGCCGCCGGTCTCCGTCTGCCACCACGTATCGACGATGGGACAGCGTCCCCGGCCGATGTTGGTGTGGTACCAGATCCAGGCTTCCGGGTTGATCGGCTCACCGACGCTGCCGAGCAGACGCAGCGTCGACAGATCGTGCTTGGCCGGGAGCTCGGTCCCCCACTTCATGAAGGCACGGATCGCGGTCGGGGCGGTGTAAAACACCGTCACGCCGTGCCGGGCGCAGATCTGCCAGAACCGGTCCTTCGTGGGAAAGTCGGGGGCGCCTTCATACATCACCTCGGTCACTCCCAGTGCGAGCGGGCCGTAGACGACGTATGAATGCCCCGTCACCCAGCCCACGTCGGCGGTGCACCAGAACACATCTGCGTCGCCGAGATCGAAGACCCACTTCGTCGTGGCGTAGACATGCGTGAGGTAGCCGCCGGTAGTGTGCAGGATCCCTTTGGGCTTTCCCGTCGTGCCGGAGGTGTACAGGATGTACAGCGGATCCTCGGCGTCCATCGGCTCGGGGGGGCAGTCGGGCTGCGCGGTGGCCATGAGATCATTCCACCAGAGGTCCCTTCCCGCCTGCATCGGAACCGCCTGGCCGGTGCGCTTCAGTACCACCGACTTCTCGATGCTCGGCGTCGCCGCAAGGGCTTCATCGGCGTTCTGCTTCAACGGCACGACGCTGCCGCGGCGATACCCGCCATCGGCCGTCACGAGCACTTTCGCACCAGCGTCGTTGATGCGGTCGCGCAGCGACTCGGCGGAGAACCCGCCGAACACGACGGTGTGCGGCGCTCCGAGCCGTGCGCAGGCGAGCATCGCGACCGCCACTTCAGGCACCATCGGGAGGTAGATGGCGACGCGATCACCCTTCTTCACGCCCAGCGACTTGAGCACGTTGGCGAAGCGCCCGACCTCGTCCAGCAGCTGGGCGTAGGTGATCCGGCGGACCTCACCGGGCTCGCCTTCCCAGATCAGCGCGACGCGATCCCCGCGGCCCGCCTTCACGTGACGGTCGAGACAGTTGGCGGACGCGTTCAGCTTCCCGCCGACAAACCACTTCGCGTGGGGCGGTTTCCACTCCAGGACGCGGTTCCAGGGCTTGATCCACTCGAGTTCTTTCGCCCAGTCCGCCCAGTACGCCTCGCGGTCCGCTCGGGCGCGCTCGTAGATCGCCGTGTCGCGCACCCAGGCGCGCGCCCGGCAGCCTTCCGGCGGGGGGAAGCTGCGCTGTTCGTCGAGTAGGGTTTCGATGCGGTCGGTCATGGCTGAAAATTATCCCTCCAGGGGATCCCCTTCTTGCAGCATGCGCCGGGCCACGCGTCCTGCACGGTCTGCCGGGCGGGGTGGCACGCCGGTGAGTTGCAACTTCTTGCGGACACGGCGCTTGTCAAGTGATCCCGGTGGCATCAAAGTGGCTTTCCGAGACCCGAGACCATGTCGCCACCGCTGTGGGAGAAGACACTGGCCGCGCCGCAGGCGCTGGGGCTCGAATCCCGGACGCTGTTTCGCCGGGAGGCGGCGGCGCTTCAGGATGCCCTGCCCGAGGGCAGCGGCCGCCTGGTGATCGACCTCACCGCGACCCAGGCGGTGGATAGTGCCGGCCTGGGGGCGCTGATGCTGATTCAGCGCCGGGCGGCCGAAAAGCGGCAGACGGTCTGCCTGCGCGGCGCGAACGAGGAGCTGCGGTTCCTTCTGGTGCTCACCAAGCTCGACGACTTGTTCGAGCTGGAAGCGGGGCGCGTGTAGCGGGACAGCGCCGTATATTGCCCGGACATGGCTGCCGCCGGCCCCAAGCGCAAGGTTCTCTTTATCGAGGACGAAGCCGCGTTGCAGACGTCCTACGCGCGCTTTTTCAGCGCGCGCTACGACATGTCCTTCGCGCGCACGGGGGCCGAGGCGATGCAGCAGCTGGAGAGCTTCGATCCCGAAGTCCTGGTGCTCGATCTGCGTCTCCCCGACACCGACGGGATCGCCCTGCTGCAGCGCATTCGCCAGAAACGCGCCACCATCCCCGTCGTCGTCACCACCGCCTATGTCAGTATGGAACCGCTGATGCACGTGCTGGACCTCGGGCACAGCGCCTACCTCGTCAAACCCTTCGACCTGAACGAGCTCGCCGCGCGCATCGATGCTGTGGGCGCGTGAGCTGTCGCACGCCTTCGGCGCCATTCGGGCGCTCGACGGCATCAGCTTCAGCCTCGATCGCGGTCGGACGCTGGTGATCTTCGGCCCCAACGGGGCCGGGAAGACGACGCTGCTGCGGGTGCTGGCGGGACTGGTGCGCCCCACGGGCGGCAGCGCCGGCGTCGAAGGTGGGCGGCGCGCGATCGGCTGGATCGGCCATCAGTCGCAGCTCTACGGGCATCTCACCGTGCGGGAGAATCTCCGGTTCTGGGGAACGCTGTACGACATCCCCGCCGGAGAGCTCGAGCGACGCCAGGGAGAGCTGCTCTCCCGGTTGGGGCTCGACGCGCGCGCCGAGCGGCAGGTCCGCACGTTGTCCCGCGGCGAAACGCAGCGTGCCGCGATCGCACGGGCGCTGGTACACGACCCGCCCGTGCTGTTGCTCGACGAGCCCTTCACCGGTCTCGACCGGCTCGCGGCGGAAGAGCTGGGGCGCCTGCTCGGCGAGCTGGCGGCACGCGGGCGCGCCACCGTGCTCGTCACGCACGACGTGAAGGAGGGGACGGAGCTCGCGAGCGACGTCGCCTTCATGCGGGGCGGCCGCTTCGTGGCGTTCGGGCCCCGCGGCAGCCGCGACGCGGCAACGCTCACCGCGGCGTATCGGGAGGCAGTCGGCGGTGCGTGAGCTACTGCGACACGCGTGGCTCATCGCCCGCAAGGATCTGCAGCTCGAGTTCCGCTCGCGTACCGCGCTCGCCTCGGCGTTCGTCTTCACCGCGCTGGTACTGGTGATCTTCGAGCACGGGCGCGACCCGACCGCCGTTCCAACCATCGATTTGGCACCGAGCATCCTATGGGTGACGTTCAGCTTCGCCGCGATGCTCGGTCTGAACCGCGCGTTTCAGGCCGAGCTCGAAAATCAGGCGCTGGACGGGCTGCTGCTCGCGCCGATCAGCCGCACCAGTTTGTTTTGGGGGAAGCTCGGCGCGAACCTCGTGTTCGTGGCCCTGGTGCAGGTCGTGGGGGTGCTGCTGTTCATTTTGTTCTTCAACGTTCCCGTGTGGCGCGTGTGGCTGCCGTTTCTGCTGGTGTGCGCCCTCACGACGGTCGGATTCATCGCCGTGGGGACGCTGTTCAGCGCCATGGTGGTGCGCACCCGATTTGCCGAGCTGATGCTGCCGGTGCTGCTGCTACCGTTTCTCCTGCCGCCCCTGATCGCGGCAGTGGCGATCACGGTGAAGCTGTTCGCGGGGCGTCCCTTGAGTGAGAGCGGAGGGTGGCTTAGGTTGCTCGCCGGGTACGACCTCGCATTCGTTTCGCTCACGACGCTCCTGTTTCCCACAACGGTGACCGAATGAACCTGGCCCAACGCGGTCGCTGGATCACCGTCGCAGCCCTCGTGCTGCTCGCGGGCATCTACGTGCGCGCGCTGCGCTTCACCCCGGTGGAACTGCACCAGGGACCGGCGCAGAAGATCTTCTACCTGCACGTTCCCGCCGCGTGGTCGGCGATGCTGTCGATGGGGCTCGTGGGGCTCGCCAGCATCCTGTTCCTGATCATGAAGGACCACCGGCTCGACCGCTTCGCCGCCGCCTCCGCGGAAGTCGGCACGGTCTTCTGCTGCGTCATGCTGACGACGGGCCCGTTGTGGGCGCGGCCGATCTGGGGGACGTGGTGGACGTGGGACGCACGACTGACACTGACCCTCATGCTTTTCTTCCTCTTTATCGGCTATCAGGTGCTGCGCGGCGCCGTGCCCGATCCCGGGCTGCGGTCCCGCTACGCGGCGGTGGTGGGGATCTGCGGACTGATCCTGCTGCCCTTCATCCATCTAAGTGTGTACCTGTTCCGTACGCTCCACCCGCAGCCCATTGTCCTGAAGCCATCGGCGCCGTCACTGCCGCCGGCAATGCTCGTGACGCTGTTGCTCTCGTTCGGGGTGTTCACGCTGCTGTACGTGGGATTCGTGATGCAGCGGTACGCGCTGGGAGACGGGGGGAGCGATGCCTGACGCAGTCGCAGAGAACGGTGGGTACATGGTGGCGGCATACATCGTGACGGCTGTGATTCTGGTGGTATACAGTGTACTGCTAGCGAGAAGGACGAGGAAAAGCACTCGACGTACAGACGGCCAGCGGTGAACAGATACCGCGAGTGAACAGGTAGACCTGCTTGCTCTCCCTGTTCACCGCTACGGTCTAGTTGTTGGTTTTCCTGTTTTCCTGTCTCATTCCTGCTCTTACCGCTGCCAACTGAGTCTGACCATCGGGCACTTGCTGCGCCCAGAGTGCCAGCGCCTGGTCGGCGGCCGCCTCATCCCCGGCCTGGAAAAGGGCGGCGGCATTCTGGCGCAGCGCCTCGGGACCGCCCCCCGCTGCGTATGCCCGGGAAAAGCGCTCGGCGGCTTCCGCGTAGCGTCCCGAACGCCGGAAGATCTCGCCAGCGGCCAGTGCGGCATCCGGGCGCTCGGTCAGCGTCAGTGCCTGCTCGAACGCGGTCAGCGCCTCCTGATGCCGGTACACCGCCAACCACGCTTCTCCGAGCAGCATCCACACTTCGGACTCCTCGGGAAACCGCTCGGCGGCATGCTGGGCCAGAGCGCGCGCGCCCCAGCGGTCGTCCCGCTGTCGCAGCAGGTCAGTGAGCAGGCGGAAGGACGGGATCAGTGAGGGCGTGAGGGCGCAGGCGAGCCGGTGCCAGCGCGCGGCGCCGCCCGACGTCGCGGAACGCGCGGCGCGGCGGGCGGCGTACCCGGCCAGCGATCGTCGTAGCGTGGTGAGCACGACTCCCCGCGCTGGGGGAGATCAGCCCTTTTCCGGAAGCAGGAACATCTTCCACACCCACCCGGCTGCCGCGCCGCCGATCCCGGGCCCGATCCAGTACACGGCCTGGGAGTGGAATGTCCAGGCGAGGATCGCCGGGCCGAACGCCCG
>DASTHG010000311.1:0-5487 GCA_035718325.1 Gemmatimonadales bacterium
CTGTTGCACGAACAGCAGGGCCAGGACGAAGGACGCGGGGAGGAAGAGGTAGAGAGTGCCACGGATCAGGTCGACCCAGAAGTTGCCGATGCGGCCGCCTGAGCGGCGCTCGATCCCGCGCGCCAGCGCAACCGCGCAAGCGACGCCCACCGCGGCGGAAGTGAAGTTGTGGAAGGTGAGCTGCATCATCTGCGACAGATACGACATCGTCGTTTCGCCAGCGTACGACTGCCAGTTCGTATTGGTCGTGAATGACGCCGCCGTTTCAAATGCCTGGCGGTCCACCACGCCAGGTCGCTGGAACGGGTTGAGCGGGAGGTGGCCCTGCAGCCGCAGCGCCACATAGGTGACGAGCATCGACACCGCGCTGAACACGAGCAGCGCCGCCGCGTACCGGGTCCAGTGCTGATCTTCAATTGGATCCACCCCGGCCAGGCGATAGATCACGCGCTCCACCGGTGCGAGCCAGCGCAGCGAGCCATCGTAGACCCGGACGAGGTAGGCACCGACCGGCTTCGTGACCGCGAGCACGACGCCCGCGAAGAACAGAATCTGCAGCCACCCATTCAGCGTCATATCAGGTGAGCCTCAGAACCTCTCGGGGCGCAGCAGCGTGTAGACGAGGTACACGAGCAACGCCAGGGAGACGAGCCCCGCGATGATGGTCTCGCCGCTCATGGGCGTTCATCCTGGGCGCCGGCTTCCCTGCCGAGCCGTTCGCAGCCGCGGATATAGGCGAGCATGAGCGCGAAGAAACCCACAGTGAGGGCGACGTAGAGGAGATCGAGCATGGCGGGAGACAATGGTAGGCGGGACGCGGTCAAGATGGACTCAAGGATTGCCACCCGAACATCAAGGAATCGTCAAGAGTTATCTTCGACGCCCATGACGTCGAGCCCGACCACCACTCCCGCGGACGATCGCGCGTCGGGACTCTCCGCCGCCGCGGCGCGCTGGTCCCGGCCCGACGACGCCCTGCGGCAGGTTCAGCTCGAGTCCATGAAGCGGCGGGCGACGGGGCTCCTGGCCGTTGCCGGCGTCGTGTTCGTGGTCGCGCGGTACTTCGAAGCGCTCTATCCCTGGGTCGGGTACATCCGGGCCACGGCCGAAGCATCCCTCGTAGGCGGTCTCGCCGACTGGTTCGCCGTCACCGCGCTGTTCCGTCATCCCCTCGGACTGCGGATTCCGCACACCGCGATCATCGCGACACGCAAGGATCGCATCGGGCGGACGATCGGGAATTTCGTCCAGAACCATTTTCTCGCCCGCGAGGTGCTCACCGAACGGCTGCGCAGCGTACACATCGCCGAGCGCTCGGCACGCTGGCTGGCCGATCCCGAGAACAGCCGCCGCGTCGCCCGGCAGGTGGCGGCGGGAATGGCCAAGGCGCTCGACGCCCTTCCCGACGCCGACGTGCGCGAGCTGGTGCAACAAACGGTCACGGATCGGCTGCGGGCGATCCGCGTCGCCCCGGCGCTGGGACAAACCCTCGCCGTCGTCCTCGCCGGGAACCGGCGCCAGGAGCTGCTCAGCGAAGCGGTCCGTCTCGCGGCGCAGGCGGTGGACGACAACCGCGAAGTCGTACGGCAGCGCGTCAAGGAAGAGAGCCCCTGGTGGGTGCCGGGAATCATCGACGACAAGATCTACCAGCGCATCGTCACGGCGATCGAGCGGCTGCTCCGCGACATCGGCGCCGACCCCGACCACCCGCTGCGGGCGACGCTCGACAATACGCTGCGGGACTTCATCGACGGGCTGCAGCACTCCAAAGACGTCATCTCCCGCGCCGAGGCCCTGAAAGAGCGGTGGCTGCGCGACCCGGCGTTCCAGGAGCTGTCGACGCGGCTCTGGGAGACGACTCGCGCGGCGATCCTGCGCTACGCCACCCAGGCAGAAGAAGGAAAGGCCCCCGGGCCCCTGGAAAACGGCATCGCCGCCTTCGGCGCGTCGCTCTCCGCCAACCCTGCCCTGCTGTCCGAGATCGACGAGGGAGTCATCGGTCTCGTCGCCGCGGCGCTGGACCAGTACCGCCATGAAGCGGCCGACCTGATCGCCCAGACGGTCGCCGGCTGGGACCCCGAGGCGGCGGCGCAGCGCCTCGAGCTGGCCATCGGCCGGGACCTGCAATTCATCCGCATCAACGGGACGCTGGTCGGGGGTCTCGTCGGGCTCCTGATCTATACCGTCAGCCGGTTCTGGCACTGACCGGCGGGTCCGGGCCACCCGGCCGGGAGCCCTCCCGCGTCGTGGCACGGACTGTGAAGTTTGACAGCGGGACGATTGATCGGGCTTCGCGACCAACCGAAGGACACCAGCATGTTCGAAACCACCGTCGACAGCGCCGCCGTCCGCCTGTGGGAAGAGTGGCCGGCCCTCTCTACCAAGAAACGCGTCCGGCGTTTCAAACAGCTCCCCCGTCACGAAGCCGACGATTTCTTCCTGAGCCTCGAACCGCGTGAGCAGACGATGCTGCTGTTGTCGCTCCCCCAGGGAGAGCAGCGCCTGTGGATGCGGGTCCTCGCCCCCGACGATGCGGTCGACCTGATCCAGGAGGCGCCGGCCGAGGAGCGGGACCGCCTGCTCGAGCTGCTCGATGAAACAACCCGCCGGGAGGTGCGCGCGCTCCTCGCCCACGCCGAAGACGACGCCGGGGGATTGATGAATCCGCGGTTCGCCCGCATTCGCCCCGAAATGACCGTCGGCGAGGCGATCCGCTACCTGCGCAAGCAGGCGACGTCGGTGGAAACGATCTACTACGTCTACGTGCTCGATAGCGACCAGACGCTGCGCGGCGTGGTCTCGTTCCGGCAGCTGTTCCAGGCCGCCGAAGACAAAGTCGTGCGCGATATCATGGTCACCGAGGTGATCACCGTCCCCGAGCAAATGGATCAGGAGCTGGTCGCACGGCTGTTCCAGAAGTACAACGTGCTGGCGCTGCCGGTGGTGGACGGAGGCGGGAAAATGGTCGGCATCATCACCTTTGACGACATCGCCGACGCGATCCGCGAAGAGGCCACGGAGGACATTCAGAAGATCGGTGGTGTGGAAGCCCTCGAAGCCCCGTATCTGACGATCGAGTTCACGCGGCTGCTCAAGAAACGCGCCGGCTGGCTCGCCGCCCTGTTCCTGGGCGAGATGCTCACCGCCACGGCGATGACCCACTATCAAAACGAGATCGCGTCCGCCGTCGTGCTGGCGCTGTTCGTGCCGCTGATCATTTCGAGCGGCGGCAACTCGGGATCGCAGGCGACGACGCTCGTGATCCGCGCTATCGCGCTGGGCGAGGTGCGTCTGCGCGACTGGTGGCGCGTGTTACGGCGCGAGATCGGCGCGGGCCTCGGCCTGGGCGTGATTCTCGGCAGCATCGGCCTGGCCCGCATCCTCCTGTGGCAGGCGATCGGCGGGACCTACGGCGTCCACTTCATGCGCATCGCCCTGACGGTCGCGTTCAGTCTCGTCGGGGTGGTGTTGTGGGGCAGCGTCGCCGGATCGATGCTGCCGTTCGTGTTGCGTCGCGTGGGATTCGACCCTGCCAGCGCCTCGGCGCCGCTCGTGGCGACGCTCGTCGACGTGACGGGACTCGTGATCTACTTCACGATTGCGAGCATCGTGCTGCGCGGTGTGCTGTTGTAAAGAGACGGCGTGAGCGGTGAGCGGTGAACGGTGAGCAGTGAGGGCACTCAGCTCGAGACTGCCATTGGTCTCGCGTCCTTGATGATGCGATTCAGCGCCGAGCCGACTCTTTAAGAGCACCCACAAAACGCTGCACCAGGCCGCCCCGCAAACTGTTCCGCAACGCCCGCTCGAGCGCCGCGACCGATTGCCAGCGCCGCTCGGGACGCCGTGCGAGGCAACGGTCCACCACGGCGGCAAGACGAGCCGGCACGTCGGGGGCCATGTGGCGGAGCGGCGGCGCGTCGAGGACGGAGCGCTGCGCCGCGTGCGCCACCGGCGACCCTCCGGGGAACGGCATCCTCCCCGCCAGAGCGAGGTATGCCACCAGGCCGAGCGAGTAGATGTCGCCGCGGTGGTCGGCGTCCCAAGCCCCGAGTGCCTGCTCGGGAGACATGAATTCCGGCGTGCCGAAGCGTTTCGTCACCTCCGCCCGCGAATGCTCCGATGTCACGAGCGTGGCGATCCCGAAGTCCGCCAGATAGGGACGTCCGGTGCTGCGCTGCAGCAGGATGTTGGCGGGTTTTACGTCGCGGTGCACGACGCCGATCGCGTGCGCGTGAGCCAGCGCGTCGGCTACGGGCGCGAAGATGGCGACGGCAGCGGCCGGGTCGAGGCGCCGGCCGCCGGCGAGCAGCGCGGCGAGCGAGCGTCCCGCGATGTACGGCATCACCGTATAGACGAGGTCGCCCGTGCGGACACAGTCGTAGCAGGCGACGATATGCGGATGCGCGAGACGCGTGGTGATCCACCCCTCGCGCCGGAAGCGCTCGCGATGCTCGACGGAGAGGCTCAACCCCGCCGCCAGTACTTTGATGGCGACGCGCCGCCGGCCGCGCCGATCCCACGCCAGGAACACGCTGCTCATGCCGCCGCGCCCCAGCTCGCGCTGAATGTCGTAGCGGTCGCGCACGGCGGCCACGAGACGCCGACGTTCGTCGTCGTGCGTCGCGCGATCGGCCGCGAGATCCTGGACGGGAGGCAATGCAGAGCGCATATCACACCCCTGCAAGGCAACCACCATGCCAGCAGGGGCCCGCACGACAAGGCCCAGCCGGGACGCCGCCGCTGTCCGCTCGTGGGACGGACGGTCCCGGGTCCGGTCACTCCGGTATGGAGGATGGCGTGGCGTGATCAGAAATACGGGCAGGATGGACAGGGTTCTGAAAGGGCGTCACCATAGCTTCCACACGCATGCGAACCACGCCCGTCTTCCCGCTGGTCATCCTTAGTTGCCTCCTCGCCGCCGCTCCGGCGACGGCGCAACGTCACGCCCGCGGCGTGTATCTGGATGCCGGGAACATGACGACGATCGCCGGCCTCAACTCCTCGGGAACTGAAACCCTCAAGGGCGGACCGTTCATTGGCGGCGGCCTGTGGTGGCAACCGATCGCGACCGATTCGTCCCTGACGATCCAGGGTGACTTCGTCTGGAATCGCCAGCAGCTCCACACCACGAAAGCCGGCTCCGGAACGAACGTGGATCTGTTCCTGTACGGACTCAACCTCGACTACATCTTCTGGGCTCACCGCAGGATCGCGGTCACGTTCGCGGGGGGCGGTGGAGCAGCGGTGCTGCACGTCTGGGATACGACCGGCGCCGTGCGCGCCCAGCCGTTCGCACGCTTCGGTTTGGGCGCGCGTTACTGGGCCCGGCCCCGGCTGCAGCTCTTTCTGCAAACGTTCGGGATCGTTTACGACCTGCGCAACTTTCCCTCGACCAGCGTGTTGGGGTCGTACTCCCGCCGGCAGTCGGATGTGGCGATCGGTCTCGGTGCCGCGCTGGGGCTGTAGCGTTCGCTCAAAGCACACGAT
>DASTHG010000312.1:0-4257 GCA_035718325.1 Gemmatimonadales bacterium
GATAGCCGATAGCCGATAGCCGATAGCTGATAGCTGATAGCGTCTTACCATCTGACCGCCGCGCTCCCCCACGTGAACCCCGACCCGAACGCCGTCAGGATCAACAGCTCGCCGCGCTCGAGGCGCCCATCGCACACCGCTTCGTGCAGGGCGATGGGGATCGAGGCCGCCGTCGTGTTCCCGTACTTCTGGATGTTGTTGAAGATCTGATCGTCGCGCAGCTCGAGCTGCCGCTGCACCATTTCCGAGATGCGCAGGTTCGCCTGATGCGCGATCAACAGCTTCACGTCGCTCGTGGCGCAATTGTTCGCAAGCAGGGCGAGCCTGACCGATTCCGGCATTTTCGTGGTGGCGTGCTTGAAGACTTCGCGTCCTTCCATCTTGATGCGGGCCTTCCCATCCGCGAGCATCTCGGCCGAGATCCACGGCACGTGGGACAGGCCGGGCCCATCCATCCAGAGCTTCTCCGCCTGGCGGCCGTCGCTGAAGAGGTGGGTCGACAGCACGCCGCGCTGCGGATCGTCGGTAGGGCCGAGGATCGCCACGCCGGCGCCGTCGCCGAAGATCACCGCGGTGTCGCGTCCCGCCGTCGTCGGGTCGAGCCCCGGCGACTGGATCTCGGCGCCCACCAGCAGCACGCGCTTGTACTGGCCGCAGCGGACCCACGCGTCCGCCACCGACAGCCCGTAGAGAAACCCGGTGCACTGATCGCGCACGTCGAGCGCCGGGATGTCGGTGACTCCGAGCAGGCGCTGCAGGAAGACGCCATTGCCGGGGAAGAAGTGGTCGGGAGACGCGGTCGCAAAGATGATGCAGTCCAGGTCACTTGCCTTGAGTCCTGCCTGCGCCAGCGCCCTGCGCGTTGCCTCGGCGGCGAGGGAGGAACAGGTGGTGCCGGGCTCCACCCAGTGCCGTTGCTTGATGCCGGTGCGCTGCGTGATCCATTCGTCCGAGGTGTCCATCAGCTGGGACAGGTCGTCGTTGGTGACGACGCGCGGCGGGACGTAAAACCCCGTGGCAATGAATTCAGTACGAGCCATGCGCCCCCTGTTTCACCGACACTCGTTCCCCCCTGTGCGTCCGCACGTCGGCACGTCGGTCGTGCCCGTCATCTAGCTTTTCACAGTGGTTGAGAGAAGATTTGCCGCTTACCACCCCCCCGCAAGGGAGCCCATGGAGCTGACCGTTACGCGCGCGCAGTGCGACGCGGTGCGCGCCGCCAAGCACCTTCCCGATGTGCTGAAGCGCGTGCTCGACGCTGCGCAACCGGCCGGCGACGGGTTCGTGCTGCGGCTCACGTACGAGGAGGCCACCGCGTTGCAGGAGCTCGCCGCCTGGAGCGTTCACACCGACGATTCCGGACAGGTGACCCCGGAATCAAGGGTATTCGACGACCTCGTCAAAGCCATCATCACTCACCCGGACTACTGACCCATGCGCGTGTCGCGTTTCGTCGCTCTGTCGCTACTCTCGATCGCCGCGGTGCACCCCCTTGCCGCGCAAAAGCGCGCTATCACCTTCGACGACTACATCGCGCTCCCCGTCGTCTCCGACCCCGGGCTCTCCCCCGACGGGAAGTGGGTGGTCTACACGGTGACGACACCCTCGCTCAAGGAAAACCGCGGCGTGGCGCGGCTCTGGCTCGCCAACCTGGCGACGGGACAGACGCGCCAGCTCACGCAGGGACCGGGTTCCGACCGGAGCCCGCGCTGGTCGCCCGACGGCAAGACGATCGCCTTCATCTCGAGCCGAGCGGGCGGTCCGCAGATCTGGGCGCTTTCCACCTCCGGCGGCGATGCGCGCAAGATCACGAGCATCGACGATGGCGTGGGCGAGATCTACTGGAAGCCGGACGGTTCGGGCCTGCTCGCCGTCGTCGACGTGAAGTGGCCGCCCGAGCAGGAGATCGACAAGCGCAACGGCGACTACGCGACCGATGCCCGCATCTGGACGGAGCTGTTCTGGCGCCACTGGGACGATTTCCGCGCCGGACACCGCCAGCATGTCTTCGCGGTCGATCTTGCGAGCGGCAAGGCGACCGACCTGACGCCGCTGGACCACGACGTGCCTACGATCGCGACGTCGGGCGACGGGGATGTGGCGATATCGCCCGACGGCAAAGAGATCGCGGTCGCGATGCACGGCGACTCGGTGGTCGCCACCAATACCAACGTCGACCTCTACGTTATGGGACCGGACGGCTCCGGTATGCATAACGTCACCGCCGCGCTCCCCGGGGCGGAGAATACCCCGCGCTATTCCCCCGACGGCAGATGGCTTGCGTTCCTCTCGATGCCGCGCGCCGGGTTCGAAGCCGACCGGCAGCGTCTGATGCTCCAGGCGCGAACCGGCGGCGGCGCCCCGGTGGATGCCACGGCGGGATGGACCATGTCCGTCGGCTCCTACACCTGGTGCGCCGACTCGAAGTGCGTATACGCGGTGGTGGAGGATCACGGCCGCGAGAACATCTACAAGATCGACATTCCCTCCTACCGGCGGACCATCGCCGCTTCGGGTGGTGTGAACACGAACCCGGACGCTACTGCCGACGGCAAGACGTTCGTCTACCTGCACCAGACCGATACGCATCCCGCCGAAGTGTGGGTGAACAACGCGGCGCTGACCCATCACACCGATGCTGCGATCGCGCCGCTCGACCTTCCGCCGCTCGAGGGGTTCGGGTTCCTCGGCGCCAAGGGCGACTCGGTGTTCGGCTGGCTCCAGAAGCCGCCCGCCTTCGACCCGGCGAAGAAATATCCGCTCGTCTACCTGCTGCACGGCGGCCCGCAGACCTCGTGGATGGATCTGTGGCACGCGCGCTGGAACTACCAGATGTTCGCGAGCCGCGGCTACGTGGTGGCGGTCGTGAATCGGCACGGCTCGACCGGCTACGGCCAGGCGTTTACCGACGCCGTGTCGCAGCACTGGGGCGACGATCCCTACGAAGACATCATGAAGGGGCTCGATGTCGTGACGAAGCTGCCGTTCGTCGACTCGACGCGCATGTGCGCCGCGGGAGCGAGCTACGGCGGCTTCATGGTCTACTGGATCGAGGGTCACACCAATCGCTTCAAGTGCCTCGTGGCGCACGACGGCGTGTTCAATACCGTCAGCATGGGTGGTTCGACCGAAGAGCTGTGGTTCCCCGATTGGGAGTTCGGCGGCACCCTCTACCAGGCGCGTGAGCAGTGGGAGAAGTGGTCGCCCCTCAACTTCGTGAAAGACTGGAAGACGCCGCTGCTCGTCGTGCACTCACAGCTCGACTATCGCGTCGATCTCTCCGAGGGCTATCAGGCGTTCACGGCGGCGCGGCAGATGGGCGTGCCCGCGAAGTTCCTCTATTTCCCGGACGAGGGCCACTGGGTGCTGAAGCCTCGCAATCGGCGGATCTGGTGGGGGGTCGTGCTCGACTGGATGGATACTTACCTGAAAGGACCGGCCTTGAGCTCGCATTGATGCGTCATCGGTCGTCGGTCATCGGTAGCCGGCGTGAAAAGCACAGTTACCGATGACCGAAAACCGATTACGCCTTACTGCTTCGCCCAGACGTTGTTCGCTCTCCGCACATCCGGGAAGTTCCGTGCCGCATCAATCTCGACTTTCACGAGCTCCCGCGTCGTCGGCCGGTCGAAGACGTAGTGATTGCCGAGGTACCAACTCTCGACGGGGAGCCGCACCACTTCCTGCGTGCCGTCACCGTAGGTGAGGGTGAGATCCACCGGCATCGGGAGTTGTCCGGGGCTCGAGAGCCACACCCGGAGCGAGCGCGTCCCGGCGGAGTCGGTCGCGGTGGTGACCGAATCGACCGCCTGGTCGACCACGTCGTTGCGGTAGAACCAGCCGCGCCAGAACCACGACAGGTCTTCGCCCAGGGCGTCTTCCATCGTGCGGAAGAAGTCGGCGGGAGTGGGATGCTTGAACGCCCAGCGTCGGATGTATTCCCGGAACGCGGCGTCGAAACGTGCCGTGTCGCCCACCAGCTGGTGGCGCAGGATGTACAACCCCACCGCCGGTTTGTCGTAGCCGGCGGCGCCCAGGTCGCGGGCGGGGATCCTGTCGGCGGGGAGCATCGGCGGGACGTCCCGTCCGGTGGCCATGAAGTTTCCGTATTGCTCGACCCCGCCGCTGCCCTCTCCGATCGTGTCGTGATAGAACGACCGCACCGAGTAGATGTTGATGAACGTATTGAACCCTTCGTCCTGCCACGCGTACAGCCGCTCATTCGACCCCACCATCATCGGGAACCATTGGTGGCCG
>DASTHG010000313.1:0-2415 GCA_035718325.1 Gemmatimonadales bacterium
GTCCGTGGGGCACCGTTACCGGATCCCGATCGACACGCCAAAGTGCACGACTGCGAGATTGGACCGCGCCCGCGACGTGTACACCACGATGTCCCCATTGGGCTGCGGCTGCACGTCCCCGGGTGCCACATAATTCGCGAACCCGCTGTACACATAGCGGGCGCCGATATCCAGGGACACCGGCGTGCGCCTGCCAAGGGTCAGGAGCACGCCGCCACCGGCCTGGAGCGCCGACGTCCAGTCGCTGAAATCCGTCTGGGAGCCGTAGCTGTAGCAGCCGCAACCGTCTGGGAATGACGAATAGGCGGAGATATAGGAGAAACCGACGGTACCGAAGCCGTATAACCGCATCGGACCTTCGCCCACGGTGATTTGCGGGCCGACACCGAGCGTTGCGATCGCGTAGGTCGTGTTGAGGTCGAACTGGTGGTCCGAGCCGTAGACCAGATAGGCGCCCTCGAACCGCAGGCCGAGCGGGTTGCCGGCGCCCAGGTTCACGGTCCCGAACGCGTCGAGCCCACCCGCCACGTCGACGTTTTGGGCGAAGTCACCCTGCGGCGCGCCGACCGCGAGATTGACGCCGAACATCCCTGCGTCGCCGCGCACTTCGCGCAGGCCGCGGTATTGGGCGGACGCGGATCCCGCGCCGACGACGAGAGCGAGAAGCGACAACGCGAAGAAGCGGTTCATTCTGCCTGTCCGTTCGGGTCGGCCAAGGGGAAGGCAAGCGATATGCCACCCTCAGGAAGGCTAGATTCCACGAGGTATTCCCGGCTCTGTGACCTACCCAGAGGACACTACATGGACCAGATCACGTTTGCGGACTTTGCCAAGGTCGACGTTCGGGTGGGACGCGTCATCGCGGTCGACGACTTTCCGGAGGCACGGAAACCCGCCTGGAAGCTGCGCATCGACTTCGGGCCGCTCGGGGTGAAGACGTCGAGCGCGCAAATCACTCTGCACTACAGCAAGGACGATCTCCTGGGGAAGCTGGTGCTCGGCGTCGTGAACTTCCCGCCACGCCAGATCGGACACTTCTTCTCGGAGGTGCTGACGCTGGGAATCGAGCTCGCACCGGGGGATATCGTGCTGGTGCACCCCGACCGCGACGTGCCGCTCGGGACCCCGCTCAAGTAGCCTTGAGCCGCTCCAGGTGCGCCTTGCGGAACTTGGCAACCTTCGGCGCGATCACGGCGCGGCAGTACCCCTGCCCAGGATTGCGCCGGAAGTAATCCTGATGGTATTCCTCGGCCGGATAGAACTCGGCGGCCGGCGCCACCTCGGTCACGATCGCCGCGTCGAACACCTGATCGCGCTCGAGCGCGGCGATGACCTCGCGCGCCGTGCGCTCCTGCTCAGGGCTGTGATAGTAGATCGCGGACCGGTACTGCGTGCCGACATCGCCGCCCTGCCGGTTGAGCGTCGTCGGGTCGTGAATCCCGAAGAACACTTCCACGAGGTCGCGGTAGCTCAGGACGGCCGGGTCGAACGTGACTTGAACCACCTCGGCATGCCCTGTGCGACCGGTGCAGACCGCCTCGTAGGAGGGGTTGGGGACGGTACCGCCGGCATAGCCGGACACGACCTGCTCCACGCCCTTCAGGCCGCGAAACACCGCGTCGAGGCACCAGAAGCAGCCGCCGGCGAGGGTCGCAACTTCATGATTGGATGCGTTCATAGCACCGTTAGAATGTCGCCATCGCAGCCAGAGTTCCCTGGAGTGCCTGCCCCATGCTAGGATAGAGCCGCCGTGCTCCTGAAACGATTCTACGACGATGGACTGGCCCAGGCCAGCTATCTGCTCGCCTCCGAGCGGTCGGATGCGGCGCTGGTCGTCGACCCCAACCGCGACGTGGAGCAATACATCGCCGCCGCCGAGGCGGAAGGGCTGCGTATCGCGCACGTCACCGAGACGCACATCCACGCGGATTTCGTGTCGGGGAGCCGCGAGCTGGCGCAGCGCACCGGGGCGACGCTCTATCTGTCCGACGAAGGCGGTGCCGACTGGCGCTATGGCTATGCCGCCGAGAGCGGCGCCGTGCTGTTGAAGCACGAGTCGCGTATCGAAATCGGCGATCTCTCGATCACGGCACTGCACACGCCCGGCCATACTCCGGAACACCTCGCGTTTCTCGTCGTCGATCGCTCCGCCGCCCCGGCTCCGCTGGGGCTCTTGAGCGGCGATTTCGTGTTCGTGGGGGACGTGGGCCGGCCCGACCTCCTGGAAAAAGCCGCCCATGCCCAGGGGACGATGGCCGCGAGCGCTCGTCAATTATTCCACTCGCTCGAGCGGCTGCGGGATCTCCCCGACCACCTCCAGATCTGGCCGGGTCATGGCGCCGGCTCGGCGTGCGGCAAGTCGCTCGGCGCGATGCCGCAGAGCACCCTGGGCTACGAGCGCATCGCGAACTGGGC
>DASTHG010000314.1:0-5404 GCA_035718325.1 Gemmatimonadales bacterium
TCGAGCTGCTGGCCGTACGAGCGCCCGATCTGATACACGAGCCGCAGCTGCAGCGGCAGAATCACGAGGTTGGCGAGGCGATCGGGGAGCAGCTCCACGGCGCCGGCGAGGATCGCCTGCTGCAGGATCATCTGCTCGAGATCGGGACCTGCGGCGCCACCACCACCGCTCGATGCACTCGTTGCGGGAGACGCGCTCGCGAGCGCCGCGGCATCGTGCTCGAGTTGCGCCACCGCGGTCGTCCCAAGTCCCAGGGCGCCACGCAGCTTCAGCAAGAAGGCCTGCTCTCGGTCATTCGCCGGGCCGCCGGCGTTGCAGACAACAAGCGCCAGTTCGTAGGCGTACGCCCGCGCGGCATCGTCCGACAGCGATTTGACGACCTGGTCGAGGTCGAGGTGCCCCGTGCGGGCAGCCTGTGTCAACCCCTCGCTGTCGGTGATGCCGAGGCGATTCATCGCCTCGCGCAGCTGTCCCTGCTCTTCAGGCGACGCCGCGCCATCGGCGAGTGCGGCCATCAGCGCGATCGTGACGATCGGGCGTTTGTCGTTGTCGTTCATGGTGTTTGGTGGTAGAGGTTGTTGGTGTCGGCCGCCGCCAGCTCGACGAGAAATGCCGCGATGCGCTCCACCACCGCCGCGAGGTAGCGCTCCCCCTTCTCCCGAGTTGCGGCGCGCGGGTCTCCGACCCCGGTGTCGTCCGTGACCGCCGTCCAGCGGCGCGGCGCCCACGCCGATCCGTCCCGCAGACCCGTGAGCTTCCAGGGGCGCGCCGCCCCCGATCCCGCCTCGCTCAAGGGACGGACGAGTCCGGGCGCGACACTCATCATGACGCTCGTCTCGAGCTCTCCGCCGTGGTCACCGGTGTCGGTGAAGTACTGCTTCGGCTCGACCAGCTTGAACCAGCTCATCGTACACAGGAAGCACTGAACCTGTGGCTGCAGCTCGCGCACCATCTGGCGGAAATCGTTGCCCCCGTGCCCGTTGAGGATGAGGACTTTGGGCACGCCCTGGCCATCGAGTGAGCGCACCAAATCTCCGAGGACGAGTGCCTGCGTACTGGGATTGAGGTTGAGGCAGAATGGGATGTCGAGCTGGCCCGCCTGGACACCGAAGGGAACCGTGGGGAGCACGGCCACCTTCGCTCCTTTGTCCCAGGCCAGCTCCGCCGCGCGAGCGGCGATCGCTTCGGTTTCGATCGTGTCCGTGCCGTAGGGGAGGTGCGTGTTGTGGGCTTCGGTCGCGCCCCAGGGGAGGACGGCGACCTGGTAGCCCGTTTCACGCACCGTTCGCCAGGTCACCTCGTTGAGGATGTGGGCTCGGCCGGCGGCAGGCATCATCGGTCCTTGGAGGTGGATGGACAATCATAACAAGCGGCCCAGCAGAACGGCTTGCGCGGCCCCGTGGAGGCGGCAGTTTGGGGGATGATCTGGCGCATATTGACCACCTTCGCCTTGCTCATGGCCGGGGATCGGCCGGTGATCGGGGACGGCGATTGGCCGATGCCCGGGAAGGACTACGCCGCCACCCGCTACAGTGGCCTCGGCCAGATCACGACGGCGAATGCGAACCGCCTGCACCTCGTCTGGAATTTCGCGACCGGCGTCCTCGGGGGTCATGAGGGACAACCGCTCGTCGTGAATCACACGATGTACGTCGTCACGCCGTATCCCAACGTCCTGTACGCGTTCGACCTCACGCAGGACGGGTACCCGCTGCGTTGGAAGTACCGTCCCGACGTTTCTCCGACGGCCCTGGGCACGGCCTGTTGCGATGCGGTGAACCGCGGCGCCGCCTATGCCGACGGCAAGATCGTTTACAATCTGCTCGATGGGCATACCGTGGCGGTGGACGCGACGACGGGGAAACAGCTGTGGCGCACCCGCGTGGCAGACATGGCGCAGGGTGAGACGACGCCGATGGCGCCGTTCATCGTGAAAGACCGCGTGCTCGTCGGCCCGTCGGGAGGGGAGTTCGGAATTCACGGCTGGGTGAAGGCGCTCGACCTCGCCACCGGCCGGGTCGTCTGGACGGCGTACAACGAGGGTCCCGACTCCGACATGATCGCGCGACCGGGAACGTTCCGTCCGTTCTACGACAAAGGAGAGAACCTAGGGGCTTCGAGCTGGCCGCCCGACGCCTGGAAGCGGGCGGGCATCCCGGTGTGGGGGTGGCTGACCTACGATGCGACGCTCGACCTCGTGTATTTCGGCACCGGCAACGCCTCGCCGTACAATCCGGAGCAGCGGCCCGGCGACAACAAGTGGGCGTCGAGTGTGCTGGCGCGGCGCCCCGAGGATGGCGCGCTCGTCTGGGCGTACCAGTTCACGCCGCACGAGAGCTGGGACTTCGATTCCAACGCCGAGATGATTCTCGCCGATCTCACGGTGCACGGGAAGCTCCGCAAGGTGCTGGTGCACTTCGACAAGAACGGCTTCGCCTACACGATCGACCGCGCCACCGGCGAGGTGCTCGTGGCCGCGCCGTTCACGCCGATCAATTGGGCGGCGCGCGTCGATCTCACGACGGGGCGGCCGCTCGTCGATTCGACGAAGCTCACCGGCGCGTCGCGCGGCAACGTCAAGAACATTTGCCCGACGCTCGAGGGAGGAAAAAGCCCCGCGTCGCCGTCCTCGTACTCACCCCGCACCGGGTTGTTCTACGTCTCGACCAACAACATGTGCATGGACTACGAGGCGGTGCAGGCGACGCACATCGCGGGCACGCCCTACATCGGCGCGACGACGCCATATCATGCGGGCGCGGGCGGATACTCGGGGGCGTTCATCGCGTGGGACGCTGCCGTTGGCCGGCGCGTGTGGGAGATTCACGAGCGCTACCCGGTATGGAGCGGCAGCGTGGTGACGGCGGGCGACGTCGTGTTCTACGGTACACTCGACGGCATGTTCAAGGCCGTCGATGCGCGTAGCAGCAAGCTGCTGTGGCAGTTCAAGCTGGGCTCGGGGATCGTGGGAAGCCCGATTTCGTATCTCGGGCCGGATGGGAAGCAGTACATCGCGATCTGCGACGGCATCGGGGGCGACTGGTTCCTGTTGGCGGGCGACGTGCGGTCCGACGATCCCGCCGACGTGCGGCCGCCCGCGGATTTCATTCCCGATATCGCGCGGCGTACGAGTCAGGGCGGGACGGTGTGGGTGTTCGGGCTCGGCGGAGAGCGGTGAAGCAGAAACCGTATCGGGTCGCCTCGTGTGGCGAGGCGTTCGCCCTCCTCCTCGTTCTCACGGCGTGCAATCGCGGAGCAGCGCCGTCGATTCCACCCACAGTGCTTTCAGTGGCGCATGTCCAGGCGGGTGGCGTGGCCCCGGCAGCAGGGAGTCTCAAGAACCCGTTTGCCGGAGACTCGGGGTCGGCCGATGAAGGCGGCAAGGTGTTCACGTCGATGAATTGCGACGGGTGCCACGGTGGCGGCGCCACGGGGTGGGTGGGGCCGAGTCTCGTGGACGGCCGTTGGCGCTACGGCGGGTCGGACGGGGAGATCTATCTCTCTATCTACTATGGGCGTCCGCGCGGCATGCCCGCATACGGCGGGATCCTCTCGGGGGACCCGATCTGGAAGATCGTCACGTACCTGCGCGCGCAGCCCCAGCCGACTGACGTGCCGACGGAATCGTGGCAGGGCCGCCCCTGACCTCGGGCTGCGACGCATCCGGGGCCAGAAGCATCCACTATCGCATGACCCTCCAATCCACCGTCTGTTTGATTGCGCTCGCCGCCGCGGGTCCGCTCGCGGCACAAGGCACGACCGATTCCAGCTTCGCCGCCATGCAGCACCGTGGGGCGATGGTCATGGGTGTCGACCAGTACACGAGCCAGCACACGTTCGACCTCTTACCGGACGGCGGGAAGATCTCGCTGGTGCGCGACGCGAAGGACACGGCCGGCGTCCGCACGATTCGCGCGCACATGCACGACATCGCCCGCTCGTTCGCTGCCGGGGACTTCGCGCATGCCTTCGCCGTCCATCAGCACGAGCTGCCGGGCACGGACGAGATGCGGCGGCGCCGCGGCGCGATTCGGTACAGCGTCGACACCCTCCCCGGGGGCGGCGCGGTGCGCATCACCAGCAGCGATTCGCTCGCCGTGCGGGCGATCCACCAGTTCCTCTCGGCCCAACGGATGGAACACCAGCACTGACGGCCTTTTCGCTGCGTCATGCCGGCCTTGGCCCCGCGCGCTACATTGGAAGCGGCCGAGCGACATGGCCACCTTCTTCCAGCAGCCGCGCGCGAACATGGCTCCCCTGTTCCGTATCATTTGCGAACACGAGAGCGACGCCACCGGTATGGCCTGACCGCAAGGTTCATGACCATCCCGTTCGAGCGACTGTGGCAGGCATTGGCCGAGCGGTACCGGGTCGAGGAGGAGATCGGCCAGGGTGGGATGGCCACCGTCTTTCGCGCCTGGGATATCAAGAATCGTCGTCCGGTCGCTCTCAAGGTGCTGGATCCCCAGCTCGCCACCGCGGTCGCCGTGGAGCGGTTCCTGCGTGAGATCAAGACCGCCGGCAATCTGCCCCATCCGCGCATCCTCCCTCTTTACGATTCGGACGCGACGGAAGGTTTTCTGTTCTACGTCATGCCGCTGATCGAGGGGGGTGCGCTGCGCCGTCGGCTGGAGGGTCATCGGCAGCTCGACATCGAAGAGGCGGTGCGGATCGCCTGTGAAGTGGCTGATGCGCTGTCCTGCGCCCACAGTCATGGGATCATTCACCGGGACATCAAGCCGGACAACATCCTGCTGTCGAGCGGTGGCGCGGTCGTCAGCGACTTCGGGATCGCCCGGGCTTTCGCGGCGCAGGATCATGAATACATCACCGCGACCGGCGTGCAGGTCGGCACGCCGGCCTACATGAGTCCTGAGCAGTTCGCCGGCGACGTGCTCGATAGCCGGACGGACATCTACAGTCTGGGCTGCGTGCTGTACGAGATGCTCACCGGGTCGGCGCCGTTTGATGAACACTCGGCGACCGCCGTGATCGCACGCAAGTCGAACGATGCCGTGCCGTCCATTCGTACCGTGCGTCCGGCGGTGTCGGAGTCGTTGGAGCGCGTCGTCCTTAAGGCCCTCTCGCGGACCCCAGCCGACCGGTTTGCCAGCGCCGGCGAACTGGCCCACGCGTTGCGGAGCAGAGAGACCGCCGCCGCTTCCGACGTCCGTGCTGAGTCCGTCGCGGTGCTGCCGTTCACCAATCTGAGTCCTGACCCCGACACCGAATACCTCAGCGACGGGATCAGCGAGGAGCTCATCAACGCGCTCGGTCGCATTCCGGGGTTACTGGTCGCGGCGCGGACTTCCTCGTTCGCGTTCCGGGGGAAGGCCGTCGACCTGATCGCGATCGGTCGCGCCTTAAAAGCGGCGACGGTGCTCGAAGGGAGTGTGCGAAAGCA
>DASTHG010000315.1:0-14300 GCA_035718325.1 Gemmatimonadales bacterium
AACCCATGCCCGATACAATGCAAGCCGTCGTGAAGGAGTCTCGCGCCCCCGGTCTCGCGGTCCGAACCGTCGCCAAGCCGCGGGCCGGTCCGGGGGAGGTGTTGATCGCCGTCCGCCACGCGGGGGTGTGCGGCACCGATCTCCACATCGCCGACTGGGACAACTGGGCGCAGGGACGCATTCACCCGCCGATCGTGGTCGGCCACGAATTCGCGGGAGAGATCGTCGGCATGGGCGAAGGCGTGACGGAGCTGAAGGTCGGGCAGCTGGTGACCGCGGAGGGGCACATCATCTGTGGTCACTGCCTGCAGTGTCGCACCGGTAACGGCCACATTTGCCGCAACACCCGCATCATCGGCGTCGACCGTGACGGCGCATTCGCCGAATTCATCGCGATGCCCGCGACCAATGTGATGACACTGGACGGGATCCCGACCGAGATCGGCGCCATCATGGACCCGATGGGCAACGCCTTCCACACCGTGCTGACCGCGGAGATTCCCGGCAGCACGGTGTTCGTGGTGGGGTGCGGGCCGATCGGCTGTTTCGCCGTCGGCATCGCCCGCGCCGCCGGTGCCGCGCGCGTGATCGCGTCGGACGTGAACCCGCGCCGTCTGGCCCTGGCGCAGAAGATGGGCGCCCACGTGGTGATCAACGCCCGCGAGATGGACGTCGAGGCGACCGTCCGCGCCGAAACGGGCGGAGAGGGGGTGGACGTCGTGTGCGAGATGTCGGGCGTGCCGCAGGCGTTGCACCAGGCGTTCCATACCGTGCGCTTGGGGGGCCGGGTGCAGCTGCTCGGCATCCCGCAGGGCGATGTGGCCGTCAATTTCGCCGACGAGATCATCTTCAAGGGCATCACGATCTACGGGGTGATCGGCCGCAAGATGTACGAGACGTGGCATCAGATGCGCCGCTTCCTCTCCACTGGACTGTTGGACCCCCGCCCCGTGATCACACACCGCTTCCCCCTCGCCCACATCGATCAAGCCATCGCCGCCATCCGCTCCGGCGACGCGGGGAAGGTCATTCTGGAGATCGCATGAGCTTCACCACGAGCCTCGACGCCGAGCTGGAGCAATTCAAGCGCGACGGCGTCTACAAGCGCCTCAATTTCCTCGAGGGGCCGCAAGGGCCACGCACCCGCATGGAAGGTCGCGGCGAGGTGGTCATCCTCTCCTCCAATAACTACCTGGGACTGTGCAACGAGCCGGAGGTCGTGGCAGCGGGGCATGCGGCACTCGACCGCTACGGAGCGGGAACGGGATCGGTGCGGTTCATCTGCGGCACGTTCAGCATCCACCGTGAGCTCGAAGCGGCGCTGGCGCGCCTCGTGGGGTGCGAGAGCGCGCTCACCTACGTGAGCTGCTGGAACGCCAACGAGGGGCTGTGTCCGACGATTCTGACGGAGCAGGACATCGTCATCTCCGACCAGCTGAACCATGCGTCGATCATCGACTCGATTCGCATCGCCAAGACGATCACCAAGTGCCAGACGTCGGTATACCGGCATTCCGACATGCAGGACCTCGAGGAGAAACTCACGGCGGCGCGCAGCGCACGCCGCCGCCTCGTCTTCACCGACGGCATCTTTTCGATGGAGGGCGACATCGCCCGGCTCCCGGACATTCTGGCACTGGCGCGGACGTATGACGCGATCGTCGCCGTGGACGACTCCCACGCCACGGGCGTCCTCGGTGCCACGGGCCGGGGGACGGCCGAGCATTACGGCGTATTGGGAGAGGTCGACATCATCACCTCGACCCTCGGCAAGGCCCTCGGGGGCGCGGCGGGGGGCTTCACGGCGGGCCCGCTCGCGCTGACCGACTACCTGACCCAGCGCTCCCGGCCGCAGCTCTTCAGCAACGCCCTCCCGCCGACCGTCGCCGGCAGCGCGCTCGCCGCCGTGGCGGTGCTCGAAGCTCATCCCGAGCGGGTGCACCGCCTGCACGAGAACGCGCGCTACTTCCGCGAGCAGCTCAAGAGCCTGGGCTTCAAGCCGTTGCCCGGGGAAACACCGATCGTACCGGTGATTCTCGGCGAGACGGCGCTGGCGATCCAGATGAGCGACCTGTTGCTCGCGGAGGGTGTGTTCGTCACCGGGTTCGGGTATCCGGTCGTGCCGCAGGGACACGCGCGGGTGCGCTGCCAGCTTTCGGCGGCGCATACGAAGGACGACCTCGACTTCGCGCTGCGGGCGTTCCGAAAGGTGGGGAGCCGGTTGGGTTTGATTTAAGACATCGTTACGCCATTATCGCGTCAATTGCGACACCGTATATTCGGCATTTGTTCGGTGGTGGCCCATCGACTTCAAGTAGTTTCGCGGTGCAAGCTCTTAACCGACATTGCGGCAACGTGCTAGCAGTGACCCCACCGCTTGCCAAACGGGCGGCGACTCCTATTTTGGGGGTCCACCGACAGCCCTACCGGGGCTGCCTTGGAACCCGTGGAGGAGTCCGATGAAGCCGACGTCTCGCTTGGCGCTGTTCGCGCTCGTCGCGATCGCTCTGGTCCGCCCCGCCGCCGGGCAGGTCCCGGAGGATCGCTCGCACCGCTGGTATTGGGGCGCCACGGCGGGAGGCTTCGCCTACAAGACCAACGACCAGGGCTATTTCATCGATCCGATGATCGGCGTGCATTGGCTGATCACTGGCAAGCGCACCGCCCTGTACATCGGAGGGGAGCAGGCGTTCTTGCTCACCTCCGCTCGCGCCACCGTGGTCGACCAGAACACCGGCAGCGCGCATGACGTGACGTTCGATCAGGTGCGGCGCCTGTTCATTGGCCTGATGGCGTTTCCGCTGCAGCAGCACATCGAGCCGTTCGCCGGGATCGGCGTCGGTCTCGTCACGATCCAGAACCCCACCGCGGACTGCAGCGGCGCGACGCAAACCGCCATCTGCTCCACTCCCGCCGATGCGGCCAACGCCGAGGCGCTGGCGCAGTCCGCGGGCAGCAAGGCGGTCGGGTGGGCGATTGGCGGGTTGCAAATCAATGTCGGCAAGCTCGCGGTGTTCGGCCAGTACATGGTCAACTCGGCGGCGAACAACTTCCTGCTGAGCGGCGCGACCCACACCTTCAGCGGCGGGGTCCGCTACAGTTTCGGCAGCTCGAAAGAAGACGTGACGTCGGAGCACTGAGCCGCCGGCGTCCGCAACACAGAAGCCCGGGGAGATACTCCCCGGGCTTCTGTGTTTACCGGGACAACCAGCGCGAGTCCGCGATGACGAACCGCAGCGGCCAGTCGCGCGCCGTCGTGATGCCGATCCGCGGCGTTACCGCTACGCGGAACCGGGCCCGCCCCCCCGCAAGGATGCGGACTGCTCCTCGCTGCAGCGACGTGCCGTTCTGCTCGCCCGTGATGCCCAGGGCCTCGCACAAGCGGGCGGGACCGGCACACAAGGCACGGTCGGGAACCGGTCCGCGCCGCCGCCGCATCAGGGAGATTCCTTCGAGCGGCTCCAGCGCGCGGATCAGGACCGCCGCCGGGTAGTCCACTGGCTCGGTGACGGCGTTGAGGCACCAGTGCATCCCGTAGGTGAAGTACACGTACGCCGTCCCCGGTGGGCCGTAGAGCGGCTCGGTGCGGGCGGTGCGCCGGTTTCGGTAGGCGTGGCAGGCAGGATCATGCGGCCCGATATAGGCCTCGGTCTCGACGATGCGGCCCGCGACCTCGCGGCCGCGGATCCGGCTGACGAGCACCTGGCCCAAAAGCCGACGCGCGACCTCGGCAGTCGGTCGCGCGTAGAAGGCTCGAGCCAGAGACCTCCCGGTCACTCGCCGCCGATCAGTCCCCGCTTGACGCGCGACCAGAACGAATCCCCTTCCTCGCGCTCCGGGGGCGCTGGAGCCTTAACCGGAGGAGGCGGCGGGGCCGAAGGCTCGGGCGCCCGCGGGCTGTCGTACGATGCGACCGCCCGGGAGCGGTCCTCGCCGTTGCGGTCGGACCGACCGCCGCCACGTCCGCCTCGACCTCGGCCACCGCGACGACCGCGAGAGCTCTCGCCCTCGCCACCACCGCGGCCCTCCCTGCTCTCACGACCTTCATAGCCCGCGTGGCCTCCCTGCGCCCCGTGCCCACCGTGCCCCCCCGGGCTGCCATGTCCGCCGTGCCCGCCATGCCCGCCGTTCCCTTCACGTCCTTCGCGATTGCCGCCGCGCCCGCGGCCGCGCCCGCCGCGTCCGCGGCCACCACGCTCGCGGCGCGGGCGGTCATCGTCGCTGCGACCACCGCTGCCAACCGACGGCGTCTCGCCTCCTGCGGGGGCCGGAGGCCCGCTGCGGGGCGGTATCCGCTCCACTCGGGAGCGGAAGTTGGGATCGACTTCCACGACTCCGACGCGCGGGACATCGGGCGCGCCCGGACGGGGCCCACGTGAGCCGCGCCGGAACCGCGCGCTGCGCGTCGGCATCCCGCCGGGCTGCGTCCCCTGGGAATAAGGTGGTGGTGGGGCGGACGAGGCCGGCTGCGGCGGCTCATACTCTTCCTCGGCCGGCTCAGGCCGGGCCACCGGCGGTGGTATCGGAACCTCTGCCGCGGGTTCCTCCTGCCGCACCCGGACGGCATAGGCGCCTGCATCGTCTTTCGACAGATCGATCAGCTCGGCGTCGTGTGCTTGTCGCAGCAACTTGGGCATGCTGCGCGCATCGACGCGCTTCGTGCCCTCGGGGGCGAGGTCGTTCATCGCCTCACGCACCGCGTCGGCGCTCACCGCCTGATCCCCACTGAGCTTGCCGAGCGCCTGGCGCAACAGCCCGAAGGCATCGCCGACGATCGATCCTTTGCGCGCACGGGGTGCCGGGGGGGTCGGGGGGGTCGGGGGCACCGGAGCGGTCGCAGGCGGCGCGGCCGGCTGCGCCGGCGGCGGCGCATCGTCGACCCTGGCCCCCAGTGAGATCTCGAACTGGCCGTTGTCGAGCCGTTGCGTCGCGATCAGCCCGCGGTGCGCGGCCTCCTGCACGAACTTGCTGAAGCGGGAGTAGCCCACGTCTTTTTCGTCGAAGCCGGGGTCAATCTCCTGCATCACCTGCTTCAGTCGATCGGAGCGCATCACGTCGTTATGCGCCGTCATCTGCTTCACCGCTTCGACGACCAGCTCCCAGGGATCGTGCCGGACATGCTCCACGTCGTTCGCCCGGGTCAGCCCGGCAAGCTCGTTATAGGAGTAGTACTCGTCGCAGTTCATCACCAGCAGGTCGCTGGACGATTCGCGGATGCCGACGCCGATGACGTACTTGCCGTACTCCTTCAACTTGAGCACCAGGCTCGAGAAGTCGGAGTCGCCGGAGAGAAGGATGTAGGTGCCGATTTCGGGACGAGTGAAAACGAGCTCCACCGCGTCGACCGCAAGCCGGATGTCGGTCGCGTTCTTTTTCGACGACCCGTAGGCCGTCGCCTGAATCGTGTCGATCGACGCCTCAGCGAGAGGCACCATGTACTGCGGGTAGCGCCGCCAGTCGGCGTACGCCCGCTGCACCGCCACCTTGCCGCGGATGATCTCCGACTGCATCAGCCGTTTCAGCTCCGTCTGGAGGTCGGAGCGGATTCCCATGGTGACGTTGTCGAAATCGATCATCAGGGCTGCGTTGGGAGCGTGGGCGGGTGGTTCTTTGTACGGCGCGCGGGCGAAATGCGTGTGCGGCGATGATGTGGTCATGGATGTTTCTATACATGCAGGCCACTGGCGGGTGCGCCTCCTGGGCCGCTCGCTCCAATCCCGATCACTGGAGCAGCGCCTCGCGCACTAGTCGGGGCCTTGTCTCGAGCGGCGATGAGTCGCGCACGGCGCGTCCGTTCATCGTCCGCCTGCTACGCCCGGTGTCCGCACCGAAATGGGGCGGCAGCGGGTGGAGCCGGTGTCCGGAGGGTGTCTGGCGTCCGAAGCTTCGGCTCGCCGGTCGCGGACCAACCGCGCCGTGATGCCGAACCCGAGCGTCACACCTGCCGGACCAACCCCGGTCTCCATCGGGAGTCATTGAAAATAAACAACTTGCGTGAAATACGGAAGCCCGCTCCTCATTCCCCGAGAACCTTGATGATGACACGTTTGCGGCGCTGCCCGTCCCACTCCCCGTAAAACACCCGCTGCCAGGGCCCGAGATCGAGCTTCCCGCCCGTGACGGGCACGATCACCTCGTGACCGACGGTCAAGCTCCGCAGGTGCGCCGCGGCATTGTCTTCTCCCGTCTCATTATGCCGGTAGCGCTTGGGATCCCACGGGGCGATGGTCTCTTCCAGCCAGTGCTGGATGTCGTGCCAGAGACCCGCCTCGTGGTCGTTGACGAACACCGACGCCGAGATGTGCATCGCGGAGACCAGGACCAGCCCTTCCACCACCCCGCTCGCACGCACCTGCTCCTCGACGGAGTCGGTGATATCGATGATCTCCTGCCGCTGCTTCGTATTGAACCACAGGTAATGGGTGTGGCTCTTCATTCTTGCCCCCGCTCGCCGGTCAGAGTCGTGTCAGTTTGTCGCACCCGTCGCATCCTCATAGAGAGCGACAAGATATGCCCCTGCCCTTCCGGCGCCGCATCTTTTTCGTCCTGGTGGCGATGGCCGCCGTCCCCACCGGCCTCGCGGTGATCGGGTGGGTATTGACGGTGCGTACGGTGGCCCCGGCGACCGGCGCCCGAGCGTCGCTCGAAGAAGTGGCGAACACGGCGCGAGTGATGCTGGAGCAGGTCGACACCAACCGACTTTCTGCGGCTTCCCGGGCGGCGATGCGCGAACACCTCGACGCGCTGTCGCGCGGCGTGAGCCTCGCCCGGCGCGCCGACCTCTACCTGCGCTACTACACAGCCGGTCTCGCCATCGTCGTCGTCGCGCTCGGCACGCTGGTGCTGTTCGCCGCCGTCCGCGTGGCGGGACATTTGTCGCGCCAGCTGTCGCGTCCAATCGACGAGCTCGTTGGCTGGACCCGTCTCATCCGGCAGCGCGAGGCGCTCCCAGAGGGCGCGCCGACGCGGGGAGCCCCGGAGTTCGAGTCGCTGCGCCTGGCGCTGCGCGACCTGGCGGGCGCCCTCGACGCGGCACGCGGTCGCGAGCTCGAAGCGGAACGGTTGCGCGCGTTCCGTGAGGTCGCACGGCGCGTCGCGCACGAGATCAAGAATCCCCTCACCGCCATGCGCATCGCCGTCGAACAGGTCGGCCGCCCGAGCGACGCCGGGGGGCCGGATCAGCGTCGCTCGCTGGCGCTCGAGGTGCTCGCAGCGGAAACCGACCGTCTCGAGCGGCTGGCGCGCGAGTTCGCCGACTTCGGCCGCCTCCCGGAAGGTCCGATGAGCGAAGTCGATCTGGTGGAGCTGCTCGAGGAGCTGGGGCGGACCGCCGTGCCGGGGCAGATCGCCGTCCTGGTCCATGCCAACGGCGGGGGCCGCCGGTCGATCCAGGGCCACTACGATCCGCTGCGCCGCGCGTTCAGCAACCTGTTCCGCAATGCCGCCGAGGCGATGGGCGGCAGCGGAACGATCGACGTCGACGTGGCAGGCGAAGGTCGCGGCCTGGTCGTGCGGGTCGCCGATCACGGCCCCGGGATCCCGCCCGCGCTGCGCGGCCGGGTGTTCGAGCCGTACGTGACGACGAAGGTCGACGGGACGGGCCTCGGCCTCGCGCTCGTGCGTCAGACGGTGGACGCGCACGGCGGCACGATCGCCGTCTCGGAAACCCCGGGAGGCGGCGCCACCTTCACGCTGGTGTTCCCCGCATGAGCCCGCGCGTGCTGCTGGTCGACGACGAGCCGAACATCCGCCGCATGGTCGGCGCGCTGCTCCAGGGTGAAGGGTACGAGACGGCTGAAGCCGCCAACGGCACCGCCGCCCTCGCCGCCGTCAAGGACGTCGCGCCCGACGCCATCTTGCTGGATCTCATGATGGGCGGCGGGCCGGACGGCATGGCGACGCTCGAGCAGCTGAAACAGCAGCTCCCAGAGGTTCCGGTGGTGATGATGAGCGGCAAGGCGTCGCTGACGGACGCGGTGCGCGCCACCAAGCTCGGGGCCTTTCAGTTTCTCGAAAAGCCGCTGACACCCGAGGGCCTGCTGGTGGCGGTGCGCAGCGCGCTCGAGCTGGCGCGGGCGCGCGCCGAGAATCGCCGCCTCCACGAGGCGCTGGGCCACGCCGATCCCCTCGTGGGCGCGAGCCCGGCCATGGACGAGTTGCGCGCTCTGATCGCCCGCATCGCACCGACCGACGCGCGGGTGCTGATCACCGGGGAGTCGGGGACGGGGAAGGAGCTCGTCGCCTCGTCGATCCACCGCCAGAGCGGGCGCACCGGCCGGTCCTTCGTCACCGTCAACAGCGCGGCAATCCCCCGCGACCTCGTCGAGTCGGAGCTGTTCGGCCATGAGAAGGGGGCGTTTACCGGTGCCAGCGAGCGGCGCCTGGGCCGGTTCGAGCTGGCCGACGGCGGCACCTTGTTCCTCGACGAAGTCGGGGATCTCGGGCAAGAGGCCCAGGCGAAGCTCTTGCGGGTGCTCGAAACGGGCGTCATCGAGCGGGTGGGGGGCGAGAAGCCGATCACCGTGAACGTGCGCGTCCTTGCCGCCACCAATAAGGACCTGGTGCGCGCAACGCGCGACGGGAAGTTTCGCGAAGACCTGCTGTTCCGGCTGAACGTGCTGCCGGTGCACATCCCGCCGCTGCGCGAGCGCGCCGAGGATGTGACGCCGCTGGTGCGTCATTTTCTGGCGCGCCAGGCGGCACGCCTCGGGCGGCCGCTCACCGTCGATACGGGCGCGCTGCAGCTACTCACCAAGTATCGCTGGCCCGGTAACGTGCGCGAGCTCGCGAATCTCGTCGAGCGTCTCGCGATTCTCGCGGCCAGTGACACCCTCACCGCCGACGAGGTGATCCGCGTGCTGCCGCCCGATGGCGTCGCGGCCCCGGCGGCCCACGGTACGGTCGGCGGCGTGGCGGTGCCCGTCGCGCCGCTCGCCGAATCCTTGGACAGCTACGAACGGCAGCTGATCGCCGCGGCGCTGTCCGCCGCCGCCGGCAACGTCGCCGATGCGGCGCGGCGGCTGGCAACCGATCGTGCCAACCTCTACCGGCGGATGCGCCGGCTCGGCCTCGAATCGCCCCGTCACCTCTCCGACTGAGTTTCCCCATGCGTCTCTTGCTCATTTCCGCTGCGGCGCTGTGCGCGCTCCGGCCGCTGGCGGCACAGGACACCGCGATCGTCATTCACGCCGAGAGTGCCGGGCTGCATTTCACGCCCCCCGAGCTCCCGCACAGCACCGTCGTCCAGGTGGTGCGCAGCTACAATGCGCCCGCGACGACGCGGCTCGTCGGGCGCGCCAGCCTGCCGGCCGGCAACGCCTGGCGCGGCGACGTCGCGATCCGCAATGGACCCGCGCTCATCGGTGGGCGGGTCGAGGGCTCGCTCCTGGTGATCAACGGCAACGTCGTCCTCGACTCCGGCGCGGTCGTCACCGGCAACGTGACGGTGGTGGGAGGCACCATCATCGGTCCGCGCGGCGGCGTCGCGGGAGAGATTCGCGTCTACGCGGAGCCCCTCCCCTACCGCCTCGAAGGCGACACACTCGTGTATGCCGCTGATCTGTTGCGTCGCCTCAGTCTCTCGGCGCGCTACACCTTCGGCAACGCGACCTCGCGCTCCAGCCTGGTCCTCGCCACCAGCGGCACGTTCAACCGTGTGGAGGGCCTTCCCATCGTCGCTGGACCCACGGTGGATCTGGCGCTGCACAAGGGCCTCGGGTTTCGCGGCGCGGCGATGGGGGTGTTCCGTACCGCGCACTCGATCAGCGGCGAGTGTTGCGACCTGGGCTACCACACCCGCGCCGAGCTGGTGTTCGGCAACCGCCGGCCGATCGGGCTGACGCTGCGGGCCTTCGACCTCGTGAATCCGGTGGAAGACTGGGGACTGCACGCCAACGAAGTGGGGTGGGAGGCGTTTCTCGTGCGGCGCGACTACCGCGACTATTTCCGCGGCTCGGGGGTCGCGGCACGGCTAGGGTGGCGCGCCGAAGCGCCGCTCGACTTGTCGTTCGAGATCCGTCGCGAGCGGGAGACAACGCTCAGGACGCGGGATCCCTGGACCCTCTCCCGCACCAGTATCCCCTGGCGCCCCAATCCGCCGATCGACAACGGGCATTACACGAGCCTGATGCCCGCCGTCACGCTCGATTCGCGCAACAACCCCGATCAGCCGACTTCGGGATGGTACCTGCGCGGCTCGCTGGAATTTCTGATGAGCGACGACGTGCGCCCGGTCCCGGATTTTCCCGGCGCCGTGCGCGATTCAGCGGCGATGCTCGGGGAGTACCGGTCCACGCGGGCGTTCTTCGATCTGCGGCGCTACAACAAGCTCAGCCCACAGGGACGGCTCAACTTCCGCCTCGTCCTCGCCGGGTGGCTCGGCGGCGACCCGCTGACGGTACAGCGACGCCTCAGCATCGGTGGACCCGAGCCCTTCCCCGGGTACGAGTTCCGCCAGGGCGCCTGCAATTCGCTCGCTTCGACGGGAAGCTTCGCGGGGACGCTGGTCGCGGCGTGTGATCGCGTGGTGGCGGTGCAGACGGAGTACCGCGGCCACATCAACCTGCGCGCCAACTACGACCCGCAGACCGGACAAACGGGGGGCCTCGGGTACATGACGCGGTTCCTGCGCGGCCCGGACTTCGTCGTGTTCGGCGACGCCGGGCAGGGATGGCTCGTCGGCCGCGGGCCCGGTCGCGTGCCAAGCGGACAGCTGCCGCGGCTCTCCAGCTGGCTCGCCGATCTCGGCTTTGGGGTCGACTGGGGCGGATTCGGCGTGTACGTCGCCAAAGCAGTCAACGCGAGCCAGCCGCTCAGGCTGACGGCACGCCTGGAGCACCGCTTCTAGTGCGGCGCAGCCTCGCCGCAGTCGTCATCGTTCTGCTCGCGGCTCAACTCGCCGCCCAGGCGACGGGGGGAGGTCCGTCGCTCGCCGTGACACGCGACGGTCCGGTTGCCCGCGTGCAGGCGCACGGCCTGCTCGACGACGGCCGCTTCGTCGACCTCATGCGCTCGGGATTCCCGTTGCGCCTGCACTTCCGGCTCGAGCTGTGGCGCGATCGCTCGGGATGGTTCGACAGGTTCCTCACCGGTGTCGAGTGGGACGCCGTCGCCCGGCTCGACCCCCTGGCCGATGAATACGTACTGATCTCCTACGGGGGTACGGTCAAGCGGTTCGCCACCGCCGCCGAGCTCGATTCGGCGCTCGACGTCCCCTACCGCGTCACGCTGGAAGCGCGCGAGGGCGGCCGGCTCTACCTCATCGCGCACCTGGACGTCACGACCTTGAACGACACCGATCTGGAGGAGTTGACGCGCTGGCTCAAGGGCGACGTCACACCTGCGGTGGCCGGTCAGGAGAACCTGGGACAGGCTCTCGCACACGGAGCCCAGCGCGCGCTGGTGCGCATCGCCGGGCTCCCCACACTCAATCTGGAAGGACGATCAGACGATTTTACGCAAGCCGCGCACTAGAGTCCTTCGAGTGTCCGCAACACCGCCGCCCCGTAGAACAACCGGATGTAGCGGGATTGGATTGTCGTGAGGCGGCGCACCGCCCACGACAGATGCACGAAGTGCGGCTCGACCGGCGGCCGCAGCGGGTGCATCCCCACCTCTTCGGGCAACAGATTCCCCTTGCGCGTGTTGCAGGTCGAGCAGGCCGTGAGCACGTTGTTCCACGCGTTCGTGCCCCCGCGCGACAGCGGAATCAGGTGATCGCGCGTGAGGCATTCGCGATGCCGCAGCTGGCTCTGATGCCGGGCGCAGAACTGGCAGCGGTACTCATCCCGGGCGAACAGGAACGTGTTGGTCACCTGGCGCCGGAAGCGCCGCGGCACGTGCACGAACTTGACCAGACGTATCACCGCGGGGCGCGGCAGCTCGAGGCGCGCGCTGCGCATCACCTCGCCCTTGTCCGCCTCCACGATCTCGGCCTTGCCGTCGATCACGAGGCGCAGGGCGCGGCGCACGGGCACCATGGTCAGGGGCTCGAACGACGCGTTGAGCGCGAGACAGCGCACGGGGCTCACTCTCGGCGAAAAAAGGCCGCCACGCTCACCGCGAACGGGGCGGCGCTCAATCCTAACCCTGGTCCCTAACTTCAGGCAAGATGAAGGGTTAACCTCCACAGCCCTCAGCTTCTATGAACCAATCTCCCTGCCACGACCGTTGCCAGAGCGATCGGCGGCGGCGGCAGGCGGTGCGGCGGGGTGTGTTGAAACACCACGAGGTCACCGGCTTTGCCGACTTCCAGCGAGCCGATTTCCCGATCCCAGTCGAGCGCCTTGGCCCCCTCGAGGGTGAGGAAGCGCAGCGCCTCTTCCGCCCCTAACCACGCCGTGCGGGCCTCGGACCAGAGGTCGAGATCCGGCACGCTGACTACCGAATCGGTGCCGATCCCCACCGGGATGCCGGCCTCGCGCAGCAATCCGACGGGCGCGACTCCATGGGCGTGTGCCCGGTTGGAGCGCGGGCAGTGGGCCACCGCGGCGCGGGAGGACTTGAGCGCCGCGACGTCCTCCGCGTCCACCTGCACGCAGTGGATGGCGAGTGTTCCGGGACGCAACAGCCCCAGATCGCGCAGGTACTGGACCGGGGAGCAGTGATGCGGCTCGACGGCAATGCCACGCGCGCGCAGGGCCTCGGCGAACGGACCGGCGCCGTAGCGCACCAGCTCGGATTCCTCCTGGGACTCGGCGAGATGCAGCGCGATCGGCAGCCGCTCTTGTTGCGCGTAGCGCGCCACGCGGCGATACAGCGACTCGCACACGGTGTACGGGGCGTGCGGCGAGACGCCGATGCGCCGCTGCGTCGTGGCGAGACGCCGCAGGCGCAAGACCTGCTGCTCCAGCTCCGCCATGCTCGCCGGCACCTGCGTCGGGGACGGCCCGAACACCTCCTGGTACACGATGCCGCGCCCGCCGAAGCGCACCAGCGCCTGCATCGCCGCGCCGCTCGAGCCGGTATCGGCGATGCAGGTAATCCCGTGCGCCCAGCAGTCGCGCAGGCCCCGCTCGGCCGCGGCCAGAAACTGCTCGGGCGTCGTCTCATCCTTCAGCGAACGCACGCGGCCGATCCACTTCACGAAATCCTTCTCGTCGTTCGTGCCGGCGAGGTGCGTCAATTCGAGGTGGGTGTGAGCGTTGACGAGCCCGGGCGTGAGGACGCCGTCCTTGAATTCGAGCCGCTCGACGTCGCCGGGGGTGGGCACGCGCGCGTTGGGACCGACGGCGGTGATACGGCCGTCGGCGCCGACGAGAACGGCGCCGTCCTCGATCGGCGGCGCCGTAACCGGAAAGACTACACCGGCGCGGATGCGGAGCATGCGCTCAGGGCGTCAGTGGTCCGAGTCCACCGTGCACGGGACAGAGCTGCCGGGGCTCGGTCCCGGGATAGAACCAGTCCCAATGGTGGTCGCCGGCCGGACAGAACGGAGTCACGAGATATCCCGTTTTCCAGTCGACCTCGCGCGGCACCAGTGAATCGGGGCGTGGCCAGTCGGCCGGCGGCGAGCGCCGGTCGTAGACGTCGCGCATGAACTCCGTCCAGGCGGGGGCCACGATCTTGCCGCCGCCGGCGTCGTTCATGATGCGCTGCTGGATGTCGTAGCCCACCCAGATGCCCGCGACGATCTCGGACGTGAACCCGACGAACCAGGCGTCGGTATAGTCGTCCGTCGTGCCGGTCTTGCCCCCGGCGGGGAGCTGGAAGCCCGCTCCCCAGACCGCGCCGTGGGCGGTGCCCTGGCGGACCACGTCCTTCAGCATGTCGGTCATCAGCCAGGTATGCACCGGATCCATCACGTCTTCCTTCTGGATCGCGGGCTGCCACAGAATATTGCCAGCCTGATCCTCCACGCGGATAATTCCGATCGGCGCCACGCGGGTGCCAAGGTTGGCGAACGTGGTGTAGGCGGAGATCAGCTCGATCGGATATACGCCCTGCGCGCCGATGTGAATCGCCGGCACGGCGGGTATAGGCGTCGTGATGCCGTAGCGCCGCGCCTCGCCGATCACCGTTTGCTCTCCGATGGCCATGCCGAGCTTGATCGTCGACAGGTTGCGCGACAAGAACAGCGACCGGCGCATCGGGATCGGCCCCAGCGTCGTAAGATCGTAATCCTTGGGATCCCACTCCGAGCTGTCGGGCTGCAGCACGGGATGGTCGAGCGGCGAGTCCTGCAGGATCTCGGTGACGGGGTGGCCGGCACGTACCGCCGCGGAGTAGACGAACGGCTTGAAGGTCGACCCCGGCTGGCGCAACGCCTGCGTGACGCGATTGAACTTCGAATCGGAGAAGTC
>DASTHG010000316.1:0-4462 GCA_035718325.1 Gemmatimonadales bacterium
TAACTCGAGCGGAGGGATTCCATGCACCCGGTGCGGTTCCTGGGGGTGTGCGGCGTCGTGGTGCTGTCGGCGACCTGCAGCGGCAACGACAGCACGGGACCTGGTCCCGCGAAGGTCCCCATCCCCTCCGGCATCTACGTCTTGAACGAGGCCGCCAACGAGCAGGGCACCGCCACTGCCTACGCCGCGGGACTCGACACCGCCTCCGCCTACGTCCACGACATCACCGGACATGCCATTTTCGTCCCGCTGGCGAAGATCCTGCCCGCGGTTTCAACCTGGGGTCAGTTCAACTGGACCTGGGGATACGTCGACACGCTCGTCGGCGCCGCCCTGTCGCATCAGAAGAAATTCTCGATCGAGCTGGAAACCGGCTTCCAGAACACCGCCACGTATCTGCAATCGCTGCCCGCGGGGTTCACGGCGGCATGCGGCAGCGACTGTGCTCCGCTGTTCGACGTCTGGACAACCGGCGGCGGCGTGGGCCGCTGCGTCAGCGCGTACGTGCTGTTGCCCTGGGTGCCCAGGGTGCAGCAATTCTGGAGTGCGGCGGCGACGGCGCTCGCGGCCCACCTGCAGCAGACCGGCGCCTATGCCTCGCTCACGCTGGTCCATGTGCCCGGGCTCAGCGTCTATGACGAAGAGATCCGTCTGCCCACCGGCCGGCCCAGTCCCACGACGAGCGACACGCTGCCCTGCCCCGACGGCCGCCCCGCCTATCCCACCGTCCTGAGTGACGCCGATACCGGCGCGTGGCGCGCGCGCGGCTATTCGGATTCTGCCGTCGTGAACGGGTTCACGGCCATCGCGGCTTCGTTCCACCACGCCTTCCCGGACCGCTTCCTGGGACTGAGCCTGTTTCCGCCGGGGAACGTGGGGATCGATTTCCCGAACCTGACGGGTGATGCCGTCGGTACGGTAGCGTCGCACATCGTCCAGGGCGTCAGCGCGGTCGCCGCGGGGCTTGTCCAGGTGCAGGCCGACCAGCTCGACATCACCCCGGTACTCACCGAGGTCACCACGCTCGCGTCGCAGGACGGGGACTCCGTCGGATGGCAGAGTAACAAGCATGCGGGGAGCACGGCGGGCGGCGCCGGGTGCGGCACCGGGTCGTGCGGCCCCGACGGGCCCAGCAGTCCGTTCTTCCAGCTGCTGCAGAACGGATCGCAGAACCACGGTGAGTACATCGAGATCTGGTCGGCCGACGTGCTGGCATATCCGCAGAGCCTCGACGCAGCGAAAGCCGCCGCGCTCTACCCGCCGCGCTAGGTCTCCGAGCGCAGCGCCTGCACCGGGTCGGTGGTCGCGGCGCGGCGGGCCGGGAGCCAGCACGCTACCACCGCCACGCCGAGCAGCGCCGCCGTCACAAGACCGAGCGTCGCCGGATCCGTGGGACTCACCTGGAACAGCGACGCGGCGATCCAGCGCGTCCCCACCACCGCCAGAGCCAGTCCAATGAGCGCCCCGATGCCGGCCAGCACGAGCCCCCGGCCGACGATCATCCCCACCACCGCGCGGTGATCCGCTCCCAACGCCATCCGCACGCCGATCTCGCGCCGGCGCGCCGCGACCACGTAGGAGAGCAGGCCGAAGACGCCGACGGCGGCGAGCGCGAGCGCGGCGAGGGCGAACCCCGAGAGCAGCGTCGTCAGGTGCCGCGGCTCCTCGATCGAGCCCGCGAACACCTCGCGCATCGCCTGCGGCTGATCGATCGACACGCCGGGATCGAACGCCAGCAGCGCCGCCCGAATCGCAGGAAGGGCGTCGGCGCCGGTGCCCCGGGTGCGCACGAAGAGATGGACGCTGCTGCGCCAATTACCCTCTTCCATCGGTGCGTAGATCGCTTCGCCGGGAAGGGCCAGGCCGTCGTAGCGGACATCCCCGACGACGCCGACGATTGTCGTCAACGGACAGGTGATGCATCCCCCTTCAATCATCTGGCGCCCCACGGCGTCCTCCCCGGAGAAGTAATGACCCGCCCAGGAGCGGCTGACGATGACGACCGGAGGTGCCGAGCCCGTGTCGCCCGGCATGAAGAACCGGCCCTCGAGCAACGGGATGCCGAGCGTCTCGAAGTAATTCCGCGTGACGGTGATCCACGAGGACACCGACTGCGGCCGCCCAAGGCCCGCGGGGTGATCGACGAGGTCGAAATTGTTCTGGTTGAACGTCTGGTTGGCGTCGGGCGGCAGCGCGTCGCCGAGGCCGACGAGAGTCGCGCCGCCGACGCCTCCCAGCGCGGGAAGCATCCGGCTCCAGAACGCCGTGGCCGCCGAATCGTTTCCGTAGCGCGCGGTCGGGAGCGAGATGCGCGCCGTCGCCACCGGCTCGGGAGCAAAGCCGGGATCGACGCGTTGGAGGCGCAGGAAACTGTTGAGCAGCAACCCCGCCACCACGAGCAGCGGCAACGCCAGCGCGAACTCACCGACGACGAACGCGCCGCGCACGGTCTGAGCGTGCCGGCCACCACCGACCGCGCGCTCGCCGCTCGCGATCGCCCCACTCGGGTCCTTGCGCAGCAGCGACACGAGGGGATACGTGGCGACGACGAGACCGGCGATGACCGCGATGCCCAGCGCAAACAGCACCGCTCGTGCATCGAGGTGCGTCTCATCGAGCCGCGGAATGTTTGGCCCGATCGTGGCCAGGAGGCGCAACCCCGCGGCGCCGAGGGCCACCCCGAGGACGGCTCCCGCCGACGCGAGGGCCACACACTCGATCGCCACGAGCCGCACGAGGCGCGTACGCGAGGCCCCGAGCGCGGCACGCAACGCCAGCTCGTGCCCCCGCCCCGTCGTGCGCACCAGGGTGAGCGACGCCACATTCGCCACGGCGATCAGCAACACGAGCAACACTGCGGCGGCGAAGATGCGGATCGTGCCTGCCCCATCACCCAGGATCGTGCTGCGCAACGTGTACGGGGTGAGACGCGCGGCGCGGTCGGAGAAATCGGACCACACGCCCTGCAGCCGGATGCTCACATCGGCGAGATCGGTGCGGCACGCTTGCAGCGTTACACCGTGCTTGAGCCGGCCGATGAGGTAGAGTCCGAACGGTCCGCGCCGCTTCGGCGGAGCGAGCTGCAGCACCGGCCAGAGGTCGGACCGAACGCCGGCCAGACGGCGCACGCCCGGCGGCAGGATCCCGATGACGCTGTGGGCACGGCCGTCGATCATGATGCTTTTCCCCACCGCTGCGGTGCCGCCGAGCGAGCTGCGGGCAAACGCATCGCTCACGACTACGACGGGTGGCGCGCCCACCGGGTCGTCGGCAGGCGCGATCGCCCGCCCGATCATCGGCTGGACGCCCAGGACGCGCATGAATCCCGACGTCACCGGCGTGACGGTCAGGGTCTGCGGATCGCCCCCGGCAGCGACCGGCACGGAGCGGAAGGAGAGCACGCCCACGGCAGCGAGCGTATGCGCCTGACCCGCGATCGCCTGAAAGTCCGCTACCGAGGTGGTCCAGCGATTGGTCGGCGAATTCTGATTGTAGATCCGGACCAGCTCGTCGTCGTTCACATAGGGCAATCGGCCGAACACCGTCGTGACCACGCTGAAGATGGCCGTGGTGGCACCGATTCCGAGACCGAGCACGAGCACTGCCGGGATCGTGTACCCGGGGCTGCGCAGCAGCACACGTACGGCATATGTGAGGTCCGCCAGCGACTCCTCGATCCAGCGCACGCCGCGGGCGTCGCGCTGCTCCTCGCGAACGCGCGCGACGCCGCCGAACGCGAGACGCGCCCGGCGCCGCGCTTCTTCGAGGCTCAGCTGCTGCGTTCGCATCAGCTCCTCGGCCTCCAGCTCGAGGTGCAGCTCGATTTCGGCCGTCAGCTCGCGGTCCACGGCGTCGCTCCGGAAGAGGGCACGGAGCCGCCGCACCAGACGCGCGATCATGTCGCCCTCAGGACGTGATTCACGGCGCCCGAAAAGAGCCGCCACTCCGACCGCTCGGCGGCGAACTGCTTGCGGCCGCCGGGCGTCAAGGTGTAGAACTTGGCCCGCCGCCCTTCAGGACTCTCCCCCCAGTGCGCGCTGATCCAGCCTTTGTCCTCGAGGCGATAGAGCGCCGGGTAGAGGCTCCCCTGACCGACGTCCAAGACGTCCGCGGAAAGCTGGCGCAGGCGCTTGGAGATCCCCCAGCCATGCAGCGGCCCGAGGACGAGGGCCTTGAGGATCAGCAGATCGAGCGTCCCCTGCAGCAGATCGACGCGTTCGGCCACGAAAGCCTCCCAAGAGGGTGATACCTTGTCATTCGACAATAACAGGAGACAAACGGTTGCAACCAGGGGTGTCCTCGCCCCTGACTCCTTGGCGGCCACGCGGCGGCTCGGCGGCTTGGCGTCTCCCTAGGCGGCTCGGCGTCTCGGCCGTATCCTATCGGCCATGCGAACTCCCCTCTTGCCCGTCACCGCCCTTGTCCTGCCGGCCCTCGCTGCCTCTCAGGCCCTCGGCCCCGC
>DASTHG010000317.1:0-8354 GCA_035718325.1 Gemmatimonadales bacterium
CAACAGCGTCACGACATATCAGGAATCGACGGCCGCCGCGCCGGCGCCCGAAGCGGCGACGGTGGTCTACCCGTACTATCCACAGGGCTACTTCCCGTTCCTGTTCTTCCATCGTCGCCGCATGACACCGCCGACTCCCCCGCTGCCACCCCCCGCGATCGCACTGAACCTGCGCGCTGCGCCCCGGGCTGCGGTGCCGCCACCACCGCGCCGCATTCCACGGATCGTCGTGACGCAGCCGACCGCGCCGAGTCGCCCGTACGCCTCGGCACCGATTGCCGAGCCGACACCGCAGCGTGTGGATGCTCCCGTCCCCATGGCGCGGCGATTCGTGGCGGCGCCTTCGGTCTACGGCGGGACCATGGTGAGCAGCGCTGGCCCATCAAGCAGGTGGACGGCTACTCCCGGTCGATCGACCACGACGACGTTTGCTCCAACGGCCGTCGCACCCCTCACACGGGCCAGTAGCGCTGCAGCTGCCGTACCCGCACGCGTCGTCGTGCCGTCGCGCGCTGCGGTCGAACGGGCAAGAGGACACTAAGAGCAGGTTGTGGAGGTTGGCGAAAGAGCGTGGAGGATGGTGAAGGGGCACCACGCCCACCCAGACGACCCCCATCACCAGACTGTGGGACCGGATAGTACGGGACGGTGAGATTCAGAAACGGATCGGCCGAAGGCGTGACCGTGACACGTTCGAGCTTCGACGCGAAGCCGACCGCGCAGTGCCCGATGAACATCCCAGTGGAGGCGCGGGGAATCGAACCCCGGTCCGAGCCAGGCTCCGAGACCGCTCCTACGTGCGTAGGCGGGGCTTGTTGGTCTCGCCACCCAGGCACCCCGCCCGCCCAGGTGGCAACAAGCCCTTGTTCAGCTCTTACGTGATCCGTTCAGGCCCCGTATCACGCCAGCCCGAATTTGCGATACGTGAGCGCCGCCTCAGGCGGGCTGCCACTCACGCAGGTGCGTGAAGCCGAAGCTTACGCAGCCAGTGCCAGGTTTGAATTGGCAGTTGTGCAGTTTGCCAGTTGTTTAGCCAGGTGACTGACGACCTGGGCACGCAACGATCTCCTCACCAAACCCGTCGAAACCTGTCGCCCCCTTCCCTCAAGCGGCGAACGTAGCGGGCTCGCCCTGCGAATTCAAGCGTTCCCCTCCCGTTCCAGCTCGGCGCGAGCCGCCTGCAGCGCTTTCCGCTCCTGCGGTGGCACCGTCGGGAACGCGAGGTCGAGCTTCTCGAGCGCCGCGATGATCGCCTCCACGACGACCAGCCGCGTAAACCACTTGTGGTCCGCCGGGACCACGTACCAGGGCGCCCCGGACGTCGTCGTATGCTGGATCATCTCCTCGTACGCCTGCAGGTAGGCCTTCCAGTGCTGCCGCTCGGCCAGATCGGCGGCCGAGAACTTCCAGTTCTTGGAGGGCTTGTCGAGTCGCTCGAGAAAGCGCCGGCGCTGCTCTGCCCGCGAGACGTGGAGAAAGAACTTGAGGATCAGCGTCCCATTGCGAGCCAGGTGCCGCTCGAAGGCGACGATATCCTCGAACCGCTCCTTCCAGATGTGCTTGGTGACCACCGCGGTGGGGAGCTTCTCCTTCGCGAGGATCTCGGGGTGGACGCGGACGACGAGCACTTCCTCGTAATAGGAGCGATTGAAGATGCCGATGCGACCCCGCTCCGGCAGACATTTAGCGGCGCGCCAGAAGAAGTCGTGCTCCAGGTCTTCATTCGAGGGAGCCTTGAAGGAATAGACCTGGCACCCTTGGGGATTCACCCCCGACATGACGTGCTTGATGGTGCTGTCCTTCCCGGCAGCATCGAGTGCCTGGAAGACGAGCAGCACGGCCCAGCGGTTCTGCGCGTAGAGCCTCTCCTGCAAGGCCGACAATCGCTCCACCCCGCGCGCCACCGTCGCGGCGACCTCGTCCTTGGACTTGAACCCGAGCGTCTCGGCAGGGTCGATGCGGGAGAGGTGAAATCCATCGCCGTCTTTCACACGGAAGGCTTTGACGACGTCCGTACGCTTCATCGGTCAGGGCATGTAGGGCGTCGCTTGCGCCACCCGGTTGCGCCCTTCCTGCTTGGCGCGGTACAACGCGGCGTCGGCGGTGCCGCGCAGGTTATTGACGTCCCCCACGCTTTCCGGGAAGGCGGCGACGCCGCATGACACGGTGAGGGGATAGCGCGAGCCGTTCCAGTGCCACGCCTCCGTTTCCACGGACCGGCGGATGCGCTCGGCGACCTCCATACCCTCCGACAACGGGGTCCCGGGGAGCCAGACGGCGAATTCCTCGCCCCCGATGCGCGCCACGAGGTCGCGATCGCGAATCTGTTTCGACAGCACGCCCGCGAAATGGCGCAACGCCGCATCTCCCGCGGCATGGCCCAAGCCGTCGTTCAGCGCCTTGAAGCGGTCGAGGTCGGCATACACGAGGGTGACCGGCTCCGTGGGCCCGCGATCGCCGCGCTCCTGTTGCTTCGCCCGGAACGACTCGATCTGGCGCTCGAACTCGCGCCGGTTGCGCAGCCCCGTCAGCGGATCGACCACGGCCCGCTGCTCGGCTTCGTGCACCGCTCGCGCCGCGGCGAGCCGGGGTCCCAGCTCCGACACCAGCTGCCCGACTTGGTCGGCGAGCGGCGACTCGGGGAGAATCGCGGGTCCGAGCAGCACCAGCGCGCCGATCGCAAAGTGACCGTCCATCAGCGGGTACGCCTGGCCGGCGCGCTCCTGGCGGCGGCGCTCGGGAACGCCGGGGCCGAAGATGTCTTCGTTCGCCTGGGTCACGACGGGTAGCCCGGTCTGCATCGCCCGGATCGCCGGGGCGTCGGAGGAGAGACTGAGCCCGGCGAGCCGACGATCGGCGGCCGTGGACACGGCGAGCACATGTGCCGCCTGGGTGGTGGTATCGAGGATCACCACGGCGGTGCCGCGTTGCGCCAGCTGCTGGGCGAGCTCGGCGCCCGCCTTGGCCACGCCCTCGAGCGTCTGCGCCCCGGCAGCAATCATCGCCAGCTGGCGCGCGACGAGCTGGAACTGCCCTTCGGGGACCTCCAGCTCGGCGAGCCGCATCGCGGCGACGATGCGCCGCAGCTCCTCGGTTACCGCCTGGGCGATCTCCGGATCGGCGTCGCGCTCGGAGAGCAGCAAGCCCGCCCCATAGGGGAAGTCCCCCACCGCCACGTACGTCCCTTCGTCTTCGCGGGCGACGTGCGTGCGGCCGTCCACCGACGCCAGCTGCACGATGGCGCCGCCACGCTCCCGCACGGGAGCGCCCGGCTTGGGGTCGCCATAGGCTTCGACTTCTTCTTCGTCGATCCCCACCGCCCATCCGGCGATCGCGTCATGCGCGCGGCGCAGCAAGTCGAGGGTGTGCGCGAGGTCGGATGGCGTAACGGGCACCTGTTCGTGCAGCCATGTGCGCAGCACGCGGGCGATGCGCATGCCGTAGGCGATGGAAAAACCGCCGGCCGAGCCCAGCAACCCCAACCACCCACCCCGCCAGATGGCCAGTACACAGCACACCAAACCCGCCGCGCGGAGACCGCGCGCGAGCCACTCCCCGCTGGTGCGCTTCACAGGTGATTGATGCGACTGGCCGCGGCAGCCGCGCCGAAACCGTTATCGATGTTGACGACGGTGACACCGGCGGCGCAGGAGTTGAGCATGCCCAGCAGCGCCGCGAGGCCGCCGAACGAGGCGCCGTACCCGACGCTCGTCGGCACCGCGATGACGGGCACCCGCACCAGCCCCCCGACGACGCTCGGCAAGGCTCCTTCCATCCCGGCGACGACGATGACCACGGTCGCACTGCGCAACACACTGGTCTGGTTGAGGACACGGTGAATCCCTGCCACACCCACGTCGGTCAGGCGGTCGACCCGGTTGCCGAAGGCCCGCCCCGTCACCGCCGCCTCCTCGGCAACCGGCAGATCGGCGGTGCCCGCGGTGACCACCAGCACCGTGCCGCGGCCGCTCGGAGGCGGCTCAGGATCCTGCGGCAGGTATACGGTGCGGCCCAGTTCGTTCACGAGTGCCAGCGGAAAGCGCTGCGTCAGCGCGCCACGATGCTCCGGGTCGGTTCGCGTGGCGAGAAACGTGCCGCTCGCAGCAGCCAGCCGCTCGGCGATGCCGACCACCTGGTCCGGCGTCTTGCCCTGCGCAAGAATCACCTCCTGATGGCCCTGCGTGAGGGGCCGGAGGTGATCGATCGTGGCGAAGGGCAGCTGCTCGGGCGGAGGCCCGAGGTCGCCGCCGGTCATGCAGCCGCCGACGCGGGTGCTTCGAGCTCGGTGAGATAGGCGGCGAAGATGGCTTCGGCCTCTTGCATCGACTCGATGGCGAATAGGCGCTGGCGCAGCTCGGCAGACCCCGGCAATCCACGGGTGTACCAGCCAAGGTGCTTGCGAAATTCGAGCGCCGTTTTGCGCGTGTCACCCTGCAACCGCAGCGCCAACCGGGCGTGCGCCAGGGCCACGGCGAAGCGCTCCTCGGCACTGGGGGCGGGACGCAGCGGACGGTTTTCGAGGAGATCCCGCGCCTGCGAGAAGATCCACGGATTGCCGAACGACCCGCGCGCGATCATCACGCCGGCGCAGCCGGTGTGGCGATGCATCGCCACGACGTCCTGGGCGGTCCGAATGTCGCCGTTGCCGATCACCGGAATGGTGAGCGCATGAACCACGTGAGCGATCTCGTCCCAATCGGCCGCCCCGTTGTACATCTGGGTCCGGGTGCGGGGGTGCAGGGCGAGCGCCGTTGCACCGGCATCCTCGCAGCGCCGCGCGATCGTCACCGGGTCGCGCTGCCCCTCGTCCCACCCGCTGCGGATCTTCACCGTGACGGGCAGATGCGTCGCCGCGCGCACCGCACCGATGATCGATCCGACGAGCGACATATCCTTCAGGCATCCCGATCCGCCGTTGTTGCGGACCACCTTCTTGACGGGACAGCCGAAGTTGATGTCGAGGTAGTCGGGCTCGAACAACTCGGTGACGAGCCCTGCGGCCCGACCCATGGTCTCGGGGTCCGCCCCATAGAGCTGGATGCCGATCGGGCGTTCGCCCTCCTCGAACCGCATTTCTCGGAGCACGCGCGCGATGCCAAGTGAAACGCCGACCGAGGAGATGAACTCCGACACCACGACGTCGGCGCCGAAGCCCCTCGCGATCTGGCGGAATGGCGCCTCGCTCACCCCCGCCATGGGGGCGAGAAACAGCGGCACCTCGTGTGCGACGGGGTACGGGAACTTCATGCGCACCAACGTAATAGCGCGTTGCGCCTTGAGCAACTCGTCATTACGTTAAGCGCCGCACCTTCGCTTACGGATGGCCCCTTGCACTTGCGTGAGTTTTTCTCAGAAGACGCGATCGATCTGAATCTGAAGAGTGATTCGAAGGACGCCGTGCTCAAGGAGCTCGTGGGGCTGCTCAAGCTCGACGAGAAGGCCGACGGCATGCTCTACAAGATGTTGAAGCGGCGCGAAACCCTCGGATCCACCGGCATCGGTCAGAACATCGCGATCCCTCACTGCCGCTCGCTGGTGGTCAACCGGCTGCGCGTGGCGTTCGGGCGCAAACTCCAGGGAATCGATTTTAAGGCCATCGATGACAAACCGGTCAATTATTTCTTTCTGATCGTCGCTCCGCCGCTCGAGGTCTCCAACCAGTATTTGCCCGTCCTCGGGAAGATCGCCCAGTTCGCCAAGGAGCCGGACGTCCCTGAGCACCTGAGGTCACTTGGGATGCCGGCGGAATTTCTGAAGTTGCTGGAAGAAAAGAACATCTAGCGACAGGCCGGCTCGCCTTCGTTGGTTGCCGGAGCCAGGGCCGTACTTCCCATGTACACGGCACAGGTGCGGGAGGTGTTACTGTTGCCGATGCGGGCGGTGAAGCCGTCCCCCGTCAGCACGATGGACGGTGTCGTATTCCCCGTCGTAACATGGTAGGTCAACCCGCCCGAACCGATCACAGGCGTAAAGCGCAACGAATCGGTCGAGAACAGGACCTCCGCGGTGATGAGATTCCGCAGATCTGCCTTCATCACCGCGATATAGGTCTTCTCCTTCGCGTTGGCGAATTGCCCGATCGCGATCGACGCCAAAAACCCGAGGACCACCGCCACCACGATCAGCTCGAGCAGGGTGAACCCTCGGCGGCCCGTCACAGCCGGCTCACTCCCACTCGATCGTCGCCGGCGGCTTGGAGCTGACGTCGTAGGTGACGCGATTCACCCCGCGCACTTCATTGATGACCCGGTTGGAGATCCGGCCCAGGACTTCCGGCGGAAACGGGAACCAGTCCGCCGTCATCCCATCGCGGCTCGTGACCGCCCGCAGTGCCACGACGTGTTCGTAGGTTCGCCCGTCACCCATCACCCCCACCGAGCGGATCGGCAACAACACGGCGAACGCCTGCCAGATCTGGTCGTACAGCCCCGCCTCGCGGATCTCTTCGATGTAGACGGCGTCGACGCGGCGTAGCAGATCGAGCCGCTCGGGCGTAACCGGCCCGATCACCCGGATGGCGAGTCCCGGGCCGGGGAACGGGTGCCGCCCCACGATTTCCTCGGGGAGCCCCAGCTCCCGGCCGACCTGCCGCACCTCGTCCTTGAACAATTCGCGCAGCGGCTCGATCAGGGTCCACGGCAGATTGGGCCGCAGGCCTCCGACATTGTGATGCGTCTTGATCGTCACCGACGGGCCGCCGCGCGGGGAGCTCGATTCGATGACGTCCGGGTAGAGCGTGCCCTGCACCAGGAATCCCACGCTCCCTTCGACATGCCGCGCCGCGTCCTCGAACACGTCGATGAACGTGTGCCCGATGCGGCGCCGTTTCTCTTCCGGATCGTCGATCGCCGAGAGCTCCCCGAGGAACCGGTCCGCGGCATCCACCACGCGCAAATCCATGCCCATGTGTTTCTTGAAGGTGCGCTCGACCTGATCCCGTTCGTGCAGTCGCAACAGTCCGTGGTCGACGAAGATGCAGGTGAGCCGGTTGCCGATGGCGCGATGCACCAGCGCGGCCGCCACGGCCGAGTCCACGCCGCCCGACAATCCGCAAATCGCGCGGCCCGAGGGTCCCACCTGTTCGCGAACGCGCGCCACCGTCTGCTCGATGAAGTGCCCTGGCGTCCAATCCGGCGTGCAGCGGCAGATACCGAATAGAAAATTCTCGATGATTTCCCCACCCCGCACCGAGTGCGCCACCTCGGGGTGGAACAGCAAGCCGCTGACCGGCATGCGCCCGTGCTGCACGGCGGCAATCGGCGCGTTGGGACTCGACGCGATGGCGTGAAACTCCGGCGGCGCGGCGCCGATCCGGTCGCCGTGGCTGGCCCATACCGTCGTCTTCGTCTGCGGCTCGAATCCCGCGAACAACCCCGATCCCTCGAGCACCGTGATGTCCGCTCGTCCGTACTCGCGCTCCGGCGCGGGGATCACCGTGCCCCCGGCGAGATGGACGATCAACATCATGCCGTAGCAGATCCCGAGTACGGGGACGCCGAGCGTTAGGATCGCCGGGTCGGCGGTCGGAGCCCCTGGGTCGAACACCGAGCTCGGGCCACCCGAAAGGATGATCCCGGAAGGCGCGAACTCCTTGATGAATGCGAGATCGGTGCCGCGCCGCGCCGGGTGGATCTCGCAATACACGTGCGCCTCGCGCACGCGGCGTGCGATCAGCTGCGTGAACTGCGAGCCATAATCGAGGATCAGAATCCGGTTCATGCGGAGATCCAGCTCTTCGCCTCGGCGACCTCGCCGCGCACCAGGTCGTCCTGGGTCTCGCGCGGCCGGGCGATGAAGAACCGGTCGCCCTCCACCATGACCTCCGGAGGCCGGGGCCGCTGATTGTAGGTCGAGCTCATGACGAACCCATACGCCCCGGTACCGAGCACGGCGAGCAGCTCGCCAGGTTCGACCACGGGCAGCCGCCGGTCGAGCGCCAGGAAATCGCCTGACTCACAGATCGGCCCCACGACGTTGACTGTCCGTTCGGGCCGGCCCCCGTCCTTCAGCGGGACGATATCGTGATGGGCGTTGTAGTGACTGGGCCGCACGAAATCCGTCATCCCGGCGTCGACGATGACGAATTCCTTGCCGCCCGCGTGTTTCCCGTAGAGCACCCGCGTCAACAGAATGCCGGCGTTCGCCACCAGGTACCGGCCCGGCTCGCACAACAGCTTGAGGCCCGCGGCCCGAATTGCGGGAACCACCGCCTCGGCGAACGCCTTGGGTGACGGAGCCTGTTCGTCGTGATACCGCACGCCGAGCCCGCCGCCGACGTCCAGCGCCTCGAGGGTCGTGATGCCCGAAGCGCGTACGGCGGCGACCAGCTCGAGCAGCTTGACCGTGCCGCGGTG
>DASTHG010000318.1:0-13909 GCA_035718325.1 Gemmatimonadales bacterium
ACGCCAGGCGTACGTGCTCTACCCGGTGATCGACGAATCGGAAAAAGCGGACCTCAAGGCGGCGACGACGATGGCCGAGAAGCTCTCCAAGGTGTTCGCCGAATTCCGGGTCGGGTTGGTCCACGGCCGGCTCAAGGCCGACGCGCGCGACGCCGAGATGCGGGCGTTCCGCGACAACAGGGTCGCGGTGCTCGTGGCGACGAGCGTGATCGAAGTGGGGATCGACGTCGCCAACGCCACGGTGATGCTGATCGAGCACGCCGAGCGCTTCGGGTTGGCGCAGCTGCACCAGCTGCGCGGCCGGGTAGGCCGCGGCAGCGCCGCGAGCCACTGCATTCTCCTGTCCAACGCCCGCGCCGCCGCCACCCGCCTCAAGGCGTTCACCGAGACCACTGACGGCTTCAAGATCGCCGAGCTCGACCTCCATGAGCGCGGCATGGGGGAGCTGACAGGGGCGCGTCAGTCGGGAGGGATCGCGTTACGCTACGCCGACTTCTCGAAGGACCTCGATCTCCTCGACGCGGCGCGCCGTGCGGCGGCGGAGCTGATTGCGCGCGATCCGGCGCTCGAGAAACCTGAGAACGGCGTCTATCGAGAGAATGTGATGCAGCGATATGAGCGGGGCTTTGAGCTTTTCCGAGTAGGGTAAGGCGCTATCAGCTACCAGCTATCGGCCAGGCTGACAGCCGATAGCTGATAGCCGATAGCGTATTAAAACGTCACCCGCATCCCCACCCGCGCGCCGTCTCCCAGCGGTTCCGCTGTCAGCTGCAAGCGCGATCCGGTAAACGGAATATTCGGCGGATTCCCCCCATGGTGGCGCAAATCGAGAATGAAGAGCGCCGCCGAGGTGAGCACGGAGACCTGGGCGCCGAGGATGCGGTGGCGCGCGCGGTGGTCGTAGTAGAGCGTTTGCTGGTAATACAGCTCCGCCTGATAATCGACGTAGCGCCCGTCGGAGCGCAGCTGGCAAGCGGCGTTGTCGGCGTGGCACAACGACAGCAGCTGCTGCCAGCTCTGGTTGGCACGGTCGTGCTCGTGCGCCGCCAGGAGTGTCAGACCTACCGCGGCCACTGCCGTGGTCCACTTCCCGTAGTGCACCACGTTTTCTTTCCAGGTGCGCGGCGGCGGCGTCGCCGGAGTTTCCTGCGCCACGAGGGCCGGGACGAAACCGGTCAGCGTTGCCACCACGATCAGCCACCGCTTCATCGATACGCCTCCACGATGCCGTTCCCGGTCACGAGGAACAGCTCCCGGTCCTTCACGATCGGGGCCACCTCGATCGGCGCCCGCCGTCGCGTGCGCCAGCGAATCGAATCGGTGGTGGCATCGATCAGCAGGATGTCTCCCGTTACCCCCGCCACGAGCACCCCGTTGGCGAGCGGGGTGGGTCCGGCGGTGAAGGGGACCCCGAGCGCCACCGATCGCGCGTGCTCCGGCGCCGCCAGCGGGACCCGCCACAGCGTGCCGCGGTCGGTCGTGGCATAGAGGGTATCGCCCGACAAGGCCGGGGCGCCGTATACGGCGTCACCAACCGACCGGTCCCACAGGACGGTGAGGTCGGGCAGAATGATGGCGAGCAGGTGCCCCGCCGTCGTGCCCGCGAACAGGCGGCTGCCGTCGGTCGCCGGGCTGCCGACGATCGTGCCGGGCGTCGCGAGGCGGGTGCGGATCGCTCCCGTCCGCGAGTCGAGCCAATAGAGGGTATCGCCGATCGTGGCAACGGCGATGCCGGTCGGCACGATCACGGGTGCCGCCCGGATTCCGCGGCCGAGGTTGCGCTCCCAGCGCTGTTCGCCGGTGCGCCGGTCGAGCGCCACAACGCTACCGCGATCGGTGGCGGCGACGATCGTGGAGTCCGTCAGGGCGAGCCCGGCGGACACCCCACCCGTGTGGACGCTCCACAGCGGGACGCCGGTCTTGAGCCGCAGCGCAAGGACACGGCCGTCCGGCACGGCCTGGGTGGCGACAAACACCGCGTCGCCGTCGATCAGGAGGCCCGCCGCGACCGTTCCGGGGACGTGCCGCCGCCAGATGCGCACGCCGTCTACCCGGTCGAGCAGCACCACGGAGCGGTCCGACGTCCCCACGGCGACGACGCGCGATCCGATGGCCGGTTCCGCGCGCACGGCGCGGCCGGCGGCGGCGCGCCACACCGACTGCGGATCGGCCGCCAGAGACTCGGAGCTCGAGGCATCGTGCCGCGGCGAGCCGAGCTCGCTGTGCCACCCGGTGGCGTCGCGGTCCGGGCCGACGCGTACGACGGGCGCGCACGCAATTGCGTTGACAGTGCAGAGAGCCGCCACTAGTATGCCGCGCCTATGCCGGAGGCTCACAGAATCGATGCGTTGCCCGCGCTGGCGGGCCAGCCGGCGACGGTGCGCGGCTGGGTCATGACCACACGGTCGAGCGGCAAAATCGCCTTTGTCTCGCTGCGCGACGGCACGGGATATTTGCAGGTCGTGATTTCGAAGAAGGACGTCCCCGAGGGGGTCTGGAACGCGCTCGGCGGCCTCACGCAGGAGACGTCGGTCGAGGTTACGGGTACGGTGCGCGCCGATGCCCGCGCCCCCGGCGGCGTCGAGCTGACGGCGAGCGACCTGCGGCTGCTCGGGGCGAGCCCCGAGTTCCCGATCTCTCCCAAGGAACACGGCACCGCGTTTCTGTTCGAGCACCGTCACCTCTGGCTGCGCAGCCGGCGTCAGGTGGCGATCGCCCGCGTCCGGCACGAAGTGATTCAGGCGATCCGCGATTTCTTCTACGAGCGCGGCTTCGTGCTCGTCGATACCCCGATCCTCACCGGATCGATCGGCGAGCACGCCGGGACGCTCTTTTCCACCGACTATTTCGATCTGGGGAAGGCCTACCTCGCTCAGACCGGTCAGCTGTATGTGGAGGCCGCCGCCGCGGCGCTGGGTAAAGTCTACTGCTTCGGGCCCACGTTTCGCGCCGAGAAGTCGAAGACCCGGCGCCATCTCACCGAGTTCTGGATGGTGGAGCCGGAGGTCGCCTGGAACGATTCGGACGCGAATATGCGGCTGCAGGAGGATTTCGTCAGCTACATCGTGCGGCGCTGTCTGGAACGCCGCCGCCTCGAGCTGGCGGAGCTGGAGCGCAACCTCGCGCCGCTCGAGGCGTGTGTCCCCCCCTACCACCGGATCTCCTACACCGACGCTGTGGAAAAGCTCAAGACACTCGGGAGCAGTATCGAATGGGGCCACGACCTGGGAGGCGAGGACGAAACGCTCCTGGCGAAGCAGTTCGACCGACCCGTGATGGTTTACAACTATCCCAAGGCCGTGAAGGCCTTCTATATGAAGGAGAACCCCGCCGACCCGCGCACCGTCCTCAACAACGACATGCTCGCCCCCGAGGGCTACGGGGAGATCATCGGCGGTAGCCAGCGCGAAGACGACTACGACAAGCTGCGCGCGCGAATCCAGGCCGAGGGACTGCCCGAAGAGGCGTACGGCTGGTATCTCGACCTGCGCAAGTACGGGACGTTCGTGCACGCCGGATTCGGACTTGGCGTTGAACGCACGGTCGCGTGGATCTGCGGCATTCCGCACATCCGCGAGGCGATCGCGTTCCCGCGGACGCTGTACAAGCTCTGGCCCTAGCGGCCTCCCGCTTTTACTTCCTCCCACAGCGTATCGAGCTCGTCGAGACTCGCCTCGCCGACCTCCACGCCGCGCTCGCGCGCCATGCGCTCCACTGCCTCGAAGCGACGGCGGAATTTCCTGTTGGCGAGCTCCAGCGCCTGATTGGGATCGATGCCGAGCTTGCGTGACAGATTCACCGCCGCAAAAAAGAGATCGCCGATTTCCGCAGCGACCTTGCCTCGCTCCCCACTCGTCGCCACCTCCTCGAGCTCCGCCATTTCTTCGCGCACCTTGCCCAGGGGCCCGCGTTCGTCGGGCCAATCGAAGCCCACACCGGAAGCGCGCTCCTGCAACCGCAGCGCCATGAGCAGCGGGGGGAGGTGCGGTGGCACGCCGGCGAAGGCGCCGCGCCCCGAGGCGCCGGACTCACGCCGCTTACTGCGCTCCCAGGTGTCGGTCGCCGGCGCGGGCCCGTCGCCGAAGAGGTGTGCGTGGCGGCGCCGCATCTTCTGCTCCAGCGCGCGCACCACCGCCTCGGTATCGAACTGGCTGCGCTCCTCGGCGAGCACGATCTGGAACGAGAGGTGCAGCAGCATGTCACCCAGCTCTTCGCGCAGCTGCAGCGGATCGCCGCTGGCGATCGCGTGATCGAGCTCCAGCACTTCTTCGACGAGGTAGGGACGGAGTGTCTGAGGGGTCTGCGCGCCGTTCCAGGGAGAGCGTTTGCGGAGCTCGCGGACGAGCGCCAAGACGCGTCCAAGCGCTGAATCGCCTTGCATTTAGCCTCCTGCACGGGTATGATACGCGCTCGTCTGATGGAGTCAATGAGCGCGCCGCGCAGCCGCGCATGGGTCGAGGTGAGCCTCGCGGCGGTGGTGGAGAATGCTCGCACCGTGGCGCGCGTCGCGGGCACACGGCTCCTCCCCATCGTCAAAGCCAATGCGTATGGACTGGGAGCCGTTGCCGTTTCCCGGGCGCTGGAGCAGGTCGATCCCTGGGGCTACGGTGTGGCGACAATCGAAGAGGGCGCCGAGTTGCGGGCCGCCGGCATCGCGCGGCCCGTTCTTGTGTGTACGCCCGCCCAGCCGGATCAGTTCGCGGCGTACCACCGCCTCGATCTCACGCCGGCGATCGGAGACGCGGGCGTTGCGGCGGCGTGGCTGGGGCAGACTCCTGAGCGCCCCTGTCATCTGGAGATCGATACCGGCATGGGCCGCGCCGGCGTGCGGTGGGATGCCATCGACGCTCTGCGGGCCGTCCCGGGGGCGGACCGGATCGCGGGATGCTTCACGCAGCTGCACTCGTCGGAGCGGGACGACGGCACGGCCGAGAGGCAGCTGGAGCGGTTTCTGGGGGCGGTCCAGCGCCTGCCGCGACGTCCGCCGCTGCTGCACGTCGCGAACAGCGGGGCGGCCATGCGCGGTGGCAGGTTCGCGCTCGATGCCGTCCGGCCGGGTGTGTACCTGTACGGGGGGACACCCGGCGGGAGTCTCGAGCCGGGCGCCGCGGTCGTGAGTCTGCGAGCGCGCGTCGTGAGCGTGCGGCGGATTCGGGCGGGCGACAGCGTGAGTTACAACGCGACGTGGACGGCCCCGCGTGATACCGTGGTGGCGACGCTCGGGATCGGCTACGGCGACGGGCTGCGCCGTTCCGCGGGATTCTCGGGGAAGACGACCGTGCTGCTGGGCGGCGCCCGCTGTCCCATCGTCGGGCTCGTGATGATGGACTACACGATCGTCGAAGCGAGCGAGACGCGGGTGCACGTGGGTGATGTCGCGACACTCATCGGAGCAGCGGACGGCGGCCGCATCACGCTGGAGCAATTCTCCTCCTGGGCCGACGTGATGCAACGGGAATTATTGACCGGCTTGGGATCGCGGCTGCCACGGATCTACGAGTGAAGCGCGCCGCCATCATCGTGCTGGACGGATTGGGGATCGGCGCAGCACCCGACCAGGCCGTCTACGGGGACGCCGGATCGGACACGCTCGGCAATGTGGCGCGGGCAGTGGGCGGGCTTGCAGTACCGAATCTCGAGCGGTTGGGGTTGGGATTGTGCCGGCCGCTCGCCGGCGTCGGACAGCCGGCGCAGCCGGGCGCGGCGTATGGCGTGGCGCTTCCCAGGTCACAGGGGAAGGACTCCACGACGGGGCATTGGGAGATCTGCGGGGTCGTGCTCGAGCGGGCGTTTCGCACGTACCCGCACGGCTTTCCTCCGGCGCTGCTCGATGCCTTCGCCGCGCGCACCGGTCGGGGATGGATCGGCAACACGGCTGCCTCGGGGACGGCGATCATCGCCGAGCTCGGGGAAGAGCACCAGCGGACGGGCAAGTGGATCGTGTATACCTCGGCCGATTCGGTGTTTCAGGTCGCGGCACACGAGGAGACGGTGCCTCTGGCGGAGCTGTACACTGCCTGCGGCATCGCGCGTGAGATGTTGCGGGGCGAGGAAGCCGTGAGCCGGGTGATTGCGCGCCCGTTCAACGGGTCGCCGGGGCACTACCAGCGCACCGCCGGCCGCAAGGACTTCTCGATCGAACCGGTCGGGGTTACGCTGCTCGACCGGCTGGCCGAGGCGGGGATCCCGCGAGTGGGGATCGGGAAAGTCGACGATTTGTTCGCCGGCCGGAACATCACGAGCGAGCATACGCCGACGAACCCCGACGCCTACCGGCGGATCGAGGGTGCGCTCGAGACGCTCGAGACGGGGTTCATCTTCGTGAACGTGATCGAGTTTGACCAGACCTGGGGGCACCGGAACGACGTCTCGGGGTTTTATGAAGGACTCAAGTCACTCGATATCTGGTTGCCGCGTCTCGCAGCGCGGCTCTTGGAGGACGACCTGATCATCATCACGGCCGACCACGGGAACGATCCGACTACGCCCTCGACCGATCATTCACGCGAGGCGGTGCCGGTGCTCGTGCTGGGGAAGCGGGTGCGTCCGGTGGCGCTCGGGGAGCGGTCGACGTTCGCTGATCTCGGGGCCACGGTCGCCGAATTCTTCGGCCTGCCGGTGTTGGCCGCCGGGCGTTCGTTCCTGCGCGAGGTGTGGGCGTGAGCACCGAGCTGGTGCGCCGGGCGCGTGAGGTGATGCAAAACGCCTACGCGCCGTACAGCAAGTTTCACGTCGGCGCCGCGATCGAAGCGGCCGACGGAACGATTCACGTCGGGTGCAACGTCGAAAACGCCTCCTACGGGCTGACGATTTGCGCCGAGCGTATGGCGGTGGGCGCGGCGGTGGCGGCGGGGAAGCGGGCGCTCACGCGCGTGGCGGTGGCGACGGCGGTGGAGCCGCCGGCAACGCCGTGCGGCGCTTGCCGCCAGCTGCTGGCGGAGTTCGGACTGGATCTCGAGATCATCGTGGCGGGGCCGTCGAGCGAACGGCGTTGGAAGCTCAAGGAGCTGCTCCCCGAGGCGTTTACGCGGAAGTCGTTGTCGTGAAGCGACTCGGCTTCGTCGCGGTCACCGTCTTGCTGGCGGTGTGGGCGTGCGTCGAGGAGCCGACGTCCCCGGCCCGGTGTCCCGCCTTTTGCCCTGGGAACAAGCTCGTGGCCGTTGAATCGCTGTTCACCGACGCGATCTCCGGAGACTCGACGTTCCAGGGGTACGTCGTTCCGCAGCATGCGGGGTTTTTGCCGCTTACGGCGGAAGGAGGGATCGACAGTAAGTCGATCACGCAGATGAACGTCTTCGCCCCGCGCACGCAGATCGACAGCACCGACACCACTACCGGGGTGAAGGTGATCGATTCGATGAAGCTGCTGGTGCGGTTCCTGCGGCCGGACACGGCGAGCCGTAATCTGCGCCTTTCCTTCTATCAGCTTCCCGATTCGATCGACAGCACCACCACGCTCCCCGACCTGGCGGCCTACTTCGGCGCGCCGCCGCTGCGGGTCGTTAATGTCGATAGCCTCCTCCGTCAGGCGTCGCGGCGTGATTCGGTCTTGGGCGACACGGTGCTCACGAACGGCACGACCGACACCAACACGGTGATCACCTCGAGCACGGCGCACATCGTGACGCTGCGGCTCAAGTTCGACAGCGCCCATGCCCCGTTTAACGCGGCCGACTCAGGGCGCCTCTCGTTGGGTGTGGTGGTGACCGCGGACAACCGCCCCACGCTGATCCTCGGCTCCGGTGAAACCGGGCTGGGACTCGGGGCCTCGTGGTTCTATCGAGTCGACTCGGCGGGAAAGCTGATCCGTCCCGATTCGATCTTTTACAAGTGCGGCGGGTCGCTCAACGCGTGTCCCCAGCACCCGGCCGACTCTGTCGTGACGAATACGAACTTCGACACCTTCCTATATACGGCGCCGGCGCTGCCGCCCGATTCGAATCTCGTGATCGGGGGCACGCCGTCACAGCGTGCGCTGTTGCGCATCAACTTCCCGAAGCAGATCCGCGACTCGGCTCAGGTGTTACGCGCCGAGCTGTTCCTCATCCCGACGCCGACCGCGCCCGTCGTGACGGGCGACTCGGTCGTGGTGTTCGTCAACCGGGCGTTCGCGGATTTCGGCCTCAAGTCGCCGATCGACGCCGATACGGCGATCCAGGGAACGTCCCAGCCGTTCGCAGGCAATCCCACGGATACGGTGCGGATCGAGCTGACGCCGTTGTTTCGCGCGTGGAGCGCGGATACGACGGTACCCACGAGCGTGTTCGTCCGGCTCATGTCGCTGCGGCGCTTTCGGCCGTCGACCACGGGGCTGGTCGACACCACGGGTCGCTCGTCCAGTCTCGAAGGGGCGACGTTCACGACGTTGCGGTTCTATGCGTCACGGACGCTGGCGTTCCGGCCCGTGATCAAGCTGACATACGTGCCCCACATCAAGCTCGGAGTCCCGTGATGGCGACCCGACGCGGTCTCGCCTTGGCGCTCGGCCTCCTGGGGGCGGTCCGGATGCTTCAGGGGCAGGATTCCCCCTTCGGCATCAACGGCCTCGGCGTGCCGGGGCGGCCCGAGAGTGCGCGGTCGCGCGCCACGGGCGGCGCCTTCGCGATGTTCGATCCGTTCTCGGGGCTCACGGAGGTGGCAGTCACCGCCAACGACCGTCTCAGCGCCAATGCGGTGGGCTCGGTCTCCTACGTGACCGACGACCTCGACGGCGTGAGCGCGACGCGCCGCACGACCCGGTTTCCGCTGTTTCAGATCTCGGGGCCCGCCTGGGCCGGCGTGGTGATCGGTGGCGGGTTCTCGAGCTACCTCGACCGCTCCTACCGCGTCACCCTCACCGACACGATCGTGTTGGGAGGCTCCCAGCAGCAGGTGACCGACGTGCTGTCGAGCGATGGCGGCGTCTCCGACCTGCGCGTCGTCGCCGGCAAGCAGTTCCGGTTCCTCACGATCGGCGCCGGATTCCATTTTCTGTCCGGCTCGACCCGGTTGCTGGCGTCGCGCACTTTCACCGACACCTCGACCTATAAGGGCGTGTCGCAAAACGACGAGATCGCCTACCGCGGGACCGGCATCTCGGCGAGCGTGATGCTGGCGCTGGGGCGCTCGGTGCACATCGCCGGCTTCGCGCGCTCGGACTCGCATCTGCGCAGCGAGCTGAACGGCGCCGAGGTGGTGCGCAACGATCTCCCGACGATGTATGGGGCGGGGGTGTACCTGCACCTCACGCCCCAGGTGGTATTCGCCGGCAGCGTGATTCGATCCAACTGGTCGGTCTCGGCCGACTCCAACGCCTTCAACACGACCGTCTGGGCGGCCGGCGGCGAATTCGGGAGCGGGCGCCACCCGCTGCGCGTCGGCGTACGCAGCGGGCAGCTGCCGTTCGGGCCCGGCGCCACCGCGCCGAAAGAATTCACCATCTCCGCCGGCACCGGAGTGGTCTTCGCGCAGGGGCGCGGCATCATCGACGTTTCGCTGGAGCGGCAGCGCCGCACCGGGTCGGGCCTCACGGAGACGCTGTGGACCGGGCTGTTCGGCGTCACCGTCCGGCCGTGAACGTCTACTTCCACACGTTCGGTTGTAAAGCGAACCAATACGACACCGAGCGCGTGCGGCAAGCGTTTGCCGATGCCGGCGCGACCGTGGTGGAAGCGGCCGAAAACGCCGAGCTCGCCGTCGTCAACTCCTGCACCGTCACCGAAGAGAGCGAATCGAAGCTACGTCGCTACGTGCGCCGTCAGGCGCGCGCCGGGCGTGATACGATCGTCATGGGGTGCGCCGCGGCACTCGATCGCGGAGCGCTGGCCTCGCTACCTCGCGTGCGCGCGGTGGTGGGCGGCGCGGCCCCGACCGAGGTGCTGGCGGCTGCGGGCGTCCCGGTCAGCGCGATCGACCCGGTGTTGCGGCGCTTCTCGGGCGGGGCCCGCGGCTGGCTCAAGATCCAGGATGGTTGCGACGAACACTGCACCTTTTGCGCGACGACGATCGCGCGCGGCGCGAATCGATCTCGGCCGGTACCAGAAATCGTTGCCGAGGCGCGAGCACTGGCGGAGCATCATGCAGAGCTCGTCCTCACCGGTGTGCATATCGGGACGTACGGAAAAGACAAAGACGTGGTCGGTGGTCAGTGGTCAGAGGCGTCGTCCTTGGGGGAGCTGCTGGAAGCGCTGGTGAGTGCCGTGCCGCAGGTGAGATTTCGGCTGTCCTCGATCGAGGCGACTGAGGTCGACGACCGTATCGCGCGCCTGCTGGTCGAGGCGCCGCGCAACCTCGCCGCGCACCTGCATGCGCCGCTGCAGTCGGGGTCGAATCGGGTCCTCAAGCGGATGGGGCGGCACTGGTACACCGCGGAATCGTATCGCGCACGCATCGAGTGGCTCGCTGCGCGGCTCTCCATCTTCGGGCTCGGGGCCGACGTGATCGCCGGATTCCCCGGAGAGACCTCTGAGGATCACGCCGCCACCTGTGCGCTGGTGCGCGAGCTGCCGTTCACCTACCTGCACGTGTTCCCGTTCAGCACGCGCCCTGACGCGGCCGCCGCCCGGCTGAGCGATCAGCACTCCGCGGCGACGATCCGCGCCCGCGCCGCCGAGCTGCGCACCCTCGGGGAGGAGCGGGCGGCCGCCCACCGGGCGGCCCGCACGGGCGGGCGCGGCGATGGGGTGGTGTGCGGCCACCAGGGCGGCCAGGTGGATGTGCTCACGCAGGACTACCTCACGGTCTATCTTTCGAGCCGCGCCTGGGACGGGCGTCCCCGGCTCGACGTCACCGTGAGCTGAGCGTGCCACGTATCTACGTCGAAACCTACGGCTGCCAGATGAACGTCGCCGATTCCGAGCTCGTGTTCGGCGTGCTCGGCCGGGAGGGGTACGTCCGCACCGACGACCCCGCGGAAGCCGATGTCCTCCTGGTGAACACCTGTGCCGTGCGCGACCACGCCGAGCAGCGCGTGCTCGGCCGCATGGGCGAGCTGAAGCGTTACAAACGTCCCGGTGACGTCCTGGGGGTAATCGGCTGCATGGCGCAGCGGCTCGGGCCCAAGCTGCTCGAGCGCGTTCCGCAGGTCGATCTCGTGATCGGCCCCGACGGCTATCGCGGGCTTCCCGAGTTGATCGCTCGCGCCCGGTCCGGGGGGCCGGAGGGCCGCACCGCCGACGTCGAGTTCCGCTCCTGGGAGCACTACGAGGACGTGCCGCCGGTCCGTGCCGCCGCCGCATCGGCGTTCGTGACGGTGCAACGGGGCTGCGATTATCGGTGCACCTTCTGCGTAGTTCCGATGACACGCGGACCGGAGCGCAGTCGCACCTTGGAGGACGTCGTTGGCGAGGTCACCCGCCTCGCCGCGACGGGCACGACCGAGGTGACGCTGCTTGGACAGACGGTCAACAGCTACCACGACGGAACGCACGATTTCGCCGATCTGCTGCGCGCGGTCGGCACCGTCCTCGGTGTGCGCCGCGTGCGGTTCACGTCGCCCTATCCCACCGACTTTACCGATCGCGTGCTCTCGGCCATGGCAGAGACGCCCGCCGTGTGTGAGCACGTGCACCTGCCGGTGCAGAGCGGCAGCTCGCTCGTCCTCAAGCGCATGCTGCGGCGCTACACGCGCGAGCGCTATCTCGAGGTGGTCGCCGCGCTGCGCGCCGCCGTCCCCGGCATCTCCCTGTCGACCGACATCATCGTCGGATTCCCGGGGGAAACCGAGGAGGAGTTCGCCGAGACGCTCTCGCTCGTGGAACAGGTCGAGTTCGACGACGCCTACACCTTCAAGTATTCGGTGCGCGAGGGAACGCCTGCCGTTAAGCTCAAGAACCACGTGGCGGATGACGTCGCCGGAGAGCGGCTCGAGCGCCTCATCGCACTGGTGCGCACGCTGGCGCGGCGCCGCAACATGGGGCTGGTGGGGACGACGCACGAAGTACTGGTGGAAGGCCGCGCCAAGCGGGGCGGCTTGCTGCAGGCACGAACACGCAACAACAAGATCGCCCTGGTCGATGGTCCCGATGCATGGGTGGGGACCTACCGGCAGGTGCGGCTCACGGGCACGACCGGGTCCACGTTCACTGCGTGGCCGGTGGGAGAGGAGGCGGCCGTCTGGGCGTAACGAATGTGACCATGGAAACGGCGCAGAAGGATTACGACCGATTGCGCCCGCAGTATCCCACGTTTTGCGGATGCGACACCTGCCGCGGGGACGTGCTGGTGTACGCCCTCAACCGGCTGTCGCCGCATTACGTCTCCACCCGCGCCGGCGAGATCCTCACCGGCATCACGATGGGGACCGACCAGGAGACCGCGAAGCTCACCGTCATTTTGATCGAGGGATTCCGGCGCGTGGCGCTGGCGCCGCGCTGCGGAGCAAAACCGGTGACGCTGCCGTAGCGGCGGGGCGGTAGGCGGCGGTGCGTCCGCCGCTCTTGTGGATCGCGCTCGGCTTCGGGGCCGGCCTCGCGGCCGGCCTCGAGGCGTTTCCGGGGCCGTGGAGCGTGATCCTGCCGCTCGTGGCGGGAGCGATCCTCGTCGCGCGGCCGGCACCGGTTGCCGCCGCCCTCGGGTTTGCCGCCCCAGCTGGTTTCGGCTGGGGAGTCGCGGCACTGCGCGTTCAGTCGAGTCAGTGCGCCGGCCGCTGGAGTACAACCATTGCGGCGCGGCCAGCGAGTCGCGCGGTCTTCGTCCAGCTGCTCGATCCCGTCCCCGAGGACGGCGGCGTCGTGGACGCGGTCGCCGTGGGTGGTGACTGCGGCGGCGATCTCGTGCTGCGCTGGCCCAGCGGCAAGGTCGCCCGCGGCGGGACAACGTGGCTCGTCGCGGGGCCGTGGCTAGGGGCCGCCGAGGACGGGCTGCTGCGGGTGCGCACCGCGCGACTGATCGACGGCACCCCACGCGGCCGCGGGGCGCTGCGTGACCGGATCGCGTCACGCGCGAGAGTGCTCTTTGGGTCGCGCGCAGCGCTGGTCAACGCGCTCGTCATCGGCGGGCAGACCAACCTCGATCGCGACGTGCGCGAGCGCTATGCCCGCGCCGGTTTGGCGCACATCCTCTCGATATCCGGATTGCACGTCGGGTTTTTCGCGGCGTGGCTCGGGTTACTGTTGCGTCTCATCGGGGTGGCGCCTCAACCCCGCAGGGCGATCGGTATCGCGGCCGTGGTGGCCTATTGTTGGCTACTCGGGTTCCCGGCTCCCGCGACGCGCGCGGCGGTGATGCTGGCGGTCGATGGCGTGGCGCGCTGGCGCCAGCGCGTGGTGGCGCCGCGCGGGACGGTGGCGTTGGCGGCGCTCGTTCTGCTCGTCCTCGATCCCTGGTCGATTCATGCCGTGGGCGCGTGGCTCTCGCTGTTGGCGATCGCCGCCGTGATCTGGGCCGATCGCGCCGTGCAGGAGCCCCGGGTGTTGCGCCTCGTCGCTCCCGCGATCGCGGCCACGCTCGTCACGGCGCCGATCACCGCGTTCACCTTCGGCACCGTCGCCCCGATCGGCGTCCTCGCCAACCTCATCGCGATCCCGCTGGGCGCGATCGCCGTACCCGGCGTCATCCTCGCGCTCGTGCTCGCCAGTTTCGCCGCCCCGCTCGCGTCGCTGATCGCCGCCGGCTCGGGACTCACCCTCGCGCTGCTCGATCTCGTCGCCGGCGGCGCGGCCACGGTGCCCGGTGGACACATCGTCTCGATGCCCGGGCTGCCGGCGGCCCTCGTTTGGTGCGGCGTGCTGGCCTGTGCGTGGTGGTTGTGGGACGCACCGCGGCGACGCTGGGTGATCGCGGCGCGCGTGGCCTGTGCGCTCGCCGTGCTCGCCTGGGGCTCGCTCGTCACGCTCGGGCCCCGTGACAGGGACGGCGTCCTCACCGTACATTTTCTCGACGTCGGTCAGGGTGATGCCGAAGCGCTGCGCACCCCGGCCGGGCACTGGGT
>DASTHG010000319.1:0-5558 GCA_035718325.1 Gemmatimonadales bacterium
GCCGCAAGCGCAACCTCACGTCCTTGAGCGGGCATCCCGGGCTCACGTTCATCGACGGCTCGGCGACCGATGAGGCCACGCTCGCCCGGCTGATTCCTCAGGCGGACGTCGTGTTCCATCTGGCGGCGGCGGTGGGCGTGAAGCTGATCGTCGATCAGCCGGTGCAGACGATCTCCACCAACATCAAGGCCACGGAGCTGGTGCTCGAGCTCGCCGCGCGCAGCGGCGCCAAGGTGCTCGTCGCCTCGACCTCCGAGGTGTACGGCAAGCTCGACGTCGAGAAGTTCTCCGAGTCGGACGACTTAGTGCTCGGCCCCACCGACAAGTCGCGCTGGTGCTATGCCGCCTCGAAGATCATCGACGAGCATCTGGCGCTCGCCTACGCGCGCCAGACGGGACTGCCCGTCACGGTCCTGCGCTTCTTCAACACCATCGGGCCGCGCCAGACGGGGCAGTACGGCATGGTGGTGCCGCGCTTCGTGCGCCAGGCGTTGGCGGGCGAGCCGATCACCGTCTACGGCGACGGCTCGCAGCGCCGCTCCTTCACCTGGGTCGGCGACGCGACGCACGCCATGATCGCGTTGATCCAACACCCCGCCTCGGCGGGCCAGGTGTTCAACGTCGGCCACACCAAGGACATCTCGATCGGCGAGCTGGCGCTGCTCGTGAAGAAGCTGACGCGCAGCCGCTCCGAGATCGTCAACGTCCCCTTCGACGAAGCCTATGAATCGGCCGGGTTCGAAGACATGGCGCGCCGGTTGCCCGATATCGCGAAGCTGCGCGAGCTGATCGGCTACCGGCCCACGCTCGATCTGCCGCAGATGCTCGAGGCCATCATCGCGCAGCAGCGCATGGAGCTGGGCGTGGATGTCCGGCATAGCATGTTGGAGCATTTGGCCCAGGGGCAGATGCGGCAAGCGATCGCATGAGGCCGTAGCACGAAGCGGTAACCCGTCCAGGCGAAAAGCCTCACCGCGGCAGCGTCGTAAACCCGGCGACGCGGAAATGCAGATCCAGCGCTACCGCCTCGCCGATGCGGCGCTCGGCCATGATCACGAAGCTCACGGCATCCGTCAACGAGAAGTCCTGATCGTCGAAGCGATCGAGCCAGTCACGGGCGCTTGCCTCGAGCGGAGCAGTGCTCCAGACCACGACATTGGGCGGCTCCACGACCGTGCGGGCGAACGCCAGAGCTGCCGGGCGTCCGACCCGTCGCAGCAGCAGCGCGTGCGTTTCGGCGATCACCAGGTTCGAGGTGACGATCCGGGCGCCGTCCTGTACCCGCCGGCGCAACGCCTGTGAGACGGCGCGATGGGCGGAGTCGTGGCGTACCACGAGCGGAAACCACCCGCTCGTATCCACGAACAGCTCAGCGGCCACGCGGCTTGCGGCGGCGCGAGGAACGGCGCCAGGACGCGACTTCGTCGCGCGCGAGCGCGTCGTCGTGCCGGCGGGCGACCTCGCGTCCGGGCTCGGACGGCGCCGCTTCGCGCTCGGCGAGGCCGATCAGGCGCAGGGCGGGATGGCTCGCCGGGTCGGTGACCGCGCGCTCGAGCGCCGCCAATCCGCGCCGCAGCACCTCCGACTTCGTGGCACCGAGCTGGGTGGTCAGTCGCGCGAGCCGGTCGGCATCGGGGCGCTCGAGATACACTTGCACCGGTTCGGCGACGCGGTGTGCCCGATCATGATGTCTCTTCATGAACTCATGATAATCGTCCCCCGCTCCGTTCGGCAGAGGGGAAACTCCCGGCCCTCCCCCTCGCTCCGCTCGGGGTCGGCTCGCTCGGGATGACCAGCGGGTTGTTTCGCCTGAAGCAGGAAACAGGTAATAGTTTTCAGGTCATGTCCCGCGCATTCGTCAACGAAGACGCATCAGGACCCGAGCCGCGCTATAACCTCCCGGCCCGCGACGACCCCAACTACGACGCAGCGGCGGCGCGCGCGCTGCTCGACGGCGCCAACGTCGGCGACTCCTACTCCGCTGAGCTAGCCACCGGTTACAAGTGGGGCGAGAAGAAGTTGCGTCCCCACGTCGAGAAGATCATGGCGCTGGCGAAGAAAGAGGGAGATGAGCGCACCGCGGAGCTGGCGGAGAGATTCCTGAAAACCGTGAACGGTGAACGGTGAACGGTAAACGGGTTCCCGTTTACTCCCTCCTTTTTGCTTTTTCCTAATCCCTGCTCAGCGAAAATAAAAACCATGTCATCCCGAGCCGACCGCGCTGCTCGATCCGCGAACGCGGCACCAACGATGTGCGGGAGGCGAGGGACCTCGGAATGCCGGTTGATAGACTGAATTGAGTCAGAGTGAGAGATTCCGAGGTCCCTCGACTCCTCCCTCGCTGCGCTCGGGAGTTCGCTCGGGATGACGGCACCACTATGACGGGATTCAGTCTATCAACGAGCATTCCGAGGTCCCTCGCGCCCCTCCCCTTCGCTTCGCTCGGGGTCGGGGGCGCTCGGGATGACATCCAGCTCGCTTTTTGTGGGGGAAAGGAAGTGGAAGTTCCTGCGAGCAAGGGGGGTTCACTGGCCACTGGCCACCGACCACCCATCACCTTAACTTTCGCTCCATGGCGGACTTATCCAGTCTCTTCCAGCTCGCCCAGCAGGCCCAGGGGCGGCTGTCGGAGATCCAGACCAAACTCGCTCAAGAGACGATCACGGCGCAGGCCGGCGGCGGCATGGTCCAGGCGACCGCGGACGGCCGCGGCCAGATCCGGTCGATCAAGATCGACCCCGAAGCGCTCAAGGGCGAAGACATCGAGCTGCTCGAGGACCTGATTCTCGCGGCGGTGTCCCAGGCACAGCAGCGCGCCGCCGAGCTGTACCAGGCGGAAGTGAAGAAGCTCACCGCCGGGCTGCCGCTCCCGTTCCAGCTGCCGCTCTGACGCTGGACTCGTGTCCGCGATCGAGGATCTCGTGGCCGAGCTGGCGAAGCTCCCCGGGATCGGACGCAAGACGGCGCAGCGTCTGACGTTTCACCTGCTGAAAGAGCCCAAAGAGCAGGCGCTCCGGCTCGCCGACGCGATCCGGCGCGTCACCGATCAGGTGCACGCCTGCGGCACCTGCGGCAACCTCGGGGACGACGATCCGTGCGCGATCTGCGCCGATCCGCGCCGCGACGCCACACTGCTGTGCGTGGTGGAAGAGCCCGGGGATCTGACGGCGATCGAGCGTGCCGGCCAGTTCCGCGGGCGCTATCATGTGCTGGGCGGGCGCCTCTCCCCCCTCGAGGGGGTGGGGCCCGAGTCGCTGCAGATCGACCGGCTGGTGGCGCGCGTGTCCAACGGCGCCGGGGTGCGGGAAGTGATCGTGGCGACGAATCCCTCGATGGAAGGGGAAGTCACCGCCACGTATTTGCAGCAGGTGCTGCGCGCGTCGGGCGTGAAGGTGACGCGCATCGCGCGCGGGCTGGCGGTGGGCAGCGAGCTCGAGTATGCCGACGGCGTGACGATCGCCCAGGCGCTCGCGGCGCGCCGCGAGATGTCCGAGACCGACTGAGCGAGGTTCCGGGATGACGGGTGCCGCCAGCTGGTCGTTCAACGAGAGCGACTATCGGCAAATCCAGCAGGTCCTGCAGGGCTTCCTGCGCGATTCGAACGCCAGGTGCGCCCTGCTCGTGGACCGCACCGGCCAGCTCGTCGCCACGGTGGGGGAGCCGCCGCAGTTCGACCCCACCGCCTTCGCGTCGCTCACCGCCGCCGACTTCTCGGCCAACGACCAGCTCGCCAAGATGATCGGCGAGCCCGACTTCGCCTCGCTGGTGCACCAGGGCGAGAAGGAGTCGATGTATCTGGCCGACGTCGCGCGACGGGTGATTCTCGTCGTGTTGTTCGACCAGCGCGCCACACTGGGCCTCGTGAAGCTCAAGGCGAAGGCCACCGTCGAAGCGCTCAACCACGTGTTCCAGGCGATGTTCGATCGCGTGGGCACGGGCGGCGCCTCCGACACCAAGGGCATTCTGGCGGGAGCGGAAGACGAAATTGACAAACTGTTCGGCTGATCGAGGGGACCTTCGCGCATGTCGATGATCAACTACGCGTCCCGCGAGATCAACTGCAAGCTCGTCTACTACGGGCCGGGGCTGGGTGGCAAGACGACGAACCTGGAGCACGTCTACGGCAAAGTCGCGCCCAACACGCGCGGCAAGATGATCTCGCTCGCCACCGAAACCGAGCGCACCCTGTTCTTCGACTTCCTCCCCGTCGACCTCGGCACGATCCGCGGATTTAAAACCCGTTTCCATCTGTACACCGTGCCGGGTCAGGTGTACTACAACGCGAGCCGCAAGCTGATTCTCAAAGGCGTGGACGGCATCGTGTTCGTGGCCGACAGCCAGATCGAGCGCATGGAAGCGAATGTCGAGTCGATGCAGAACCTGTACGACAACATGAGCGAGTACGGCTACGACCTGACGAAGATTCCGTTCACCGTGCAGTACAACAAGCGCGATCTCCCCAACGCCGCTCCGATCAAGGACCTCCAGGCGGCGCTCAACCCCGGCTGGCCGATCGACGACCCGGCGCAGCAGAAGGTGGTGCCCGATCCGAACCACCCCGGCGAGAACATCGTCGAAAAGGGCGAGGACGGCTGGATCGGGCGCGCGCCGTACTACGAGGCCGTGGCGGTGCGCGGCGACGGCGTGTTCGAAACCCTGAGGGCGGTGTCCAAGTTCGTGCTCAAAACGCTCAGCTGACCGCGTCTTCCGGAGCTTCGCCCGTGCGCTGGACGCTTCCCAATATCCTGACGCTCGCGCGCATCGGCCTCACCCCCGTCATCGCGCTGCTGCCGTTCATCTCGGGCTACTGGCCCAAAGTCATCGCATTCTTCACGTTCATCGCCGTCGCCTGCACCGACATCATCGACGGCTGGCTGGCGCGCAAATACAACCAGGTGAGCGAGCTGGGCCAGCTGCTCGACCCCATCGCCGACAAGCTGATGCTGTTCGCCATGCTGGTGCCGATCTTCTGGATCACGCGCCACCCCACGATCCTCGTCGACTACCGCATTCCCTGGTGGGGCAGCCTCCCGCTGTGGGCCCTGGTGCTGCTGGTGGGACGCGAGCTGCTGATCACCGCGTTTCGCTTCTTCGCCAAGCGCCGCGGCATCGTGATCCCCGCGGTGGGGGCGGGGAAGCTCAAGGCGGCGACGCAGAACGTGTTCATCGGCGCCACGATCGGGTGGTTCGCCTGGAAGGACTGGCTGGCGTCGCACAAGTTCGCCGGCTGGTTTCGCACTTTCTGGGACCAGTTCCACGGCGCCGTCGTCTCGATCACGCTCGGCGTCGCGATCATCCTCACCGTCTACTCGCTCGTCGTCTATCTGTACCGCTATCGGCGCCTGATCACGGGCAGCGGGTGAAGCTCGAGGTCGTCACCGTCGGCACCGAGCTGCTGCTCGGGTACACGCTCGACACCAACGCGGCTGACCTCGGGAAGACCCTCGCGGCCGCGGGGATCGAGATCGTGCGGCGCACGAGCGTCGCCGACCGCCCCGACATGGTCGCCGCCGCCGTCCAGGACGCCCTCGAGCGCACCGGCGCCGTCCTGACGACGG
>DASTHG010000320.1:0-12295 GCA_035718325.1 Gemmatimonadales bacterium
GGATTGGGATGACGTCGTCTCGCAGAACGAAATCGCCGCGGGAGCTGATCGCGCGTCGTGGACGCCGACCCATTACACCTACTGGCTCGGCTACGGCTACCTGCAGCAGGGGCGGTACGCAGAAGCATTGCGACACCTGGAGCTCGTGCATCGCAACATGGCGATGGGCCACGGCAACGTTCCCGCGCTTCTGGTCGAGATGTGCGGCGACTACATCGTCACGACGGAGCGGTGGGACAGCTCCTGTCTCGGCTGGAACGATGTCGATCTGTCGGGGATGCGCACGCGCGACAAGGCGCTGGGTGCATTCCTGCAGGGCTTCTGTGCCTTGAAACGTGGTGATCGCGCGAGTGCCGAGCGGCAGCTCGTGACGATCGTTGCCTTGGTTCCGCCTCTCCCGAAGGGAGAGGGGGACAGGGGGAGAGGACCAACGACGGATCCGGTCCCCTCCATCCTCGAGAAAGAGCTTCGGGCTATGCTGCAACAATCGGCAGGTCACGTGACGGAGGCTGTAGCGTCTCTACGTCAGGCGACTGCGCTCGAAGACGCGATGCCCTTCGAGTTCGGCCCACCCGTGACGGTCAAGCCGTCGCACGAGCTGCTCGGAGAAGTGTTGATGCAGGCGGGACGGCCGCGGGACGCCGCGGTCGAGTTCACGAGCGCGTTGCGGCTCGCGCCGAAGCGCGCGCGCGCGTTGATCGGTCTCGCCCGCGCCGCCACCGCCGCGGGCGATCAGTCCACCGCCGCCCGCGCCAACGCCGATCTGCAGGCCATCTGGCACGCCGCCGACCCGGGCGTGCTCGCTACGGCTCGGTAACCTCGACAGGTCGGCCGCTCGGCAGCGGCCCCGCGATGCTCTGCTGTTTCCCCGTTGGCCAGCGCACACTCAGCGAATCGGCGTGGTCGGCATCTCCCAACCCGAAGTACAGCGGCAGGTCGCTCTGCGACAGATAGCCGGACTTGCCGTCCATCACCTTGAGGATGCGGCGTCCACCGGGGAGGATCACCGTGACCTGGCTCCCCAGGCCTTCGCGGTTCGAGTGCGTGCCGCGCAGCCGCACCTTCAGGTAATGGACGTGCTGTCGCTGTGCCAGGTCGCTCACCAGCACCTGGGGTGGTGCGTTGAACTCGTTGGTGACGATATCGAGGTCACCGTCGCCATCGATGTCGAGCAGCACTGCCGAACGCGAACCGAGGGAACCCATCACCGTGTCGTGCCCTTCCGCTCCGCGGCGGCAGCCGATGGACGCGCCGGCCTCGGCGCACGCCTGGCACAGCGGATTGCCGCGGTCTCCTCCCTGGCAATCGAGCGTGAACCAGACTTGCGCGGTGTCGCCGTTGGGCCGCGGCTCGACGCCCGTGGTGAATTCGGCGGGGAGGAAGTGGTGGCCCGCTTCGTTGAGCAGCAGTGAATTGATTCCATAGCGGTGCGGAAAATTCATGCTGCTGGTGATGAAGATGTCATCCCACCCGTCGGCGTTGATGTCGTCGACGCTCGGTCCCCAGGGCCAGTAGTTCTCGACGCCGAGGGAATCCGAGACTTCCTGGAATCTCCCACCGCCGCGGTTCGCGAACAACGCATTGCCGTTGATGAACGGGGCTTTTCCCTCGGGGAAGTATTCGGCAGGGGTCTCCACCGAGTCCACTTTTTCCGCTTCTGCCTCCCAGATGCCCGGGGGGATGTTGACCCACATGTCCGAGTGCATGTCGGTGACGAAGAGATCGGGGCGGCCGTCGCCGTTGAAGTCGAAGACCTTCACGCCCATCGCGCCGTACGGAGTCCTCGGGAAGTACGCCTTGGTGGAGTCGAGAAAGCGCTTGCCGCCTTCGTTGAGCCACAGATGGTTGCGGCCCTGCATGTCGAGTACGTAGAGATCGGGCCAGCCGTCGTCGTTGGCGTCGATCACCGCCGCATCGCCGCTCCAGCTCAGGTCGACGAGCCCGGTCGTCTTGGTGACGTCCTGGAACCGATCGTTCCCGAGGTTGCGGTAGAGGATGCTGGCCTCCGCCCGGTCCGGGTGGGTGTGCCCGTGAAAGGCGTCGGGCATCCCGATGTAGTAGCCTCCGGGGCCCACCGAGTCGGTGGTAAAGACGCCCACGTTCGCGACGAACAGATCGAGCAGCCCGTCATCGTCGTAGTCGAAGAACACCGCTCCCGCAGAGTGCCCGACGTAGCCTACTCCAGCCGCCTGCGTGATGTCCGTGAACCGCCCGCTCCCCATGTTCTTGAACAGGTGGTTGCCGTGTCGCACCGTGGTCACGAACAGGTCGGGGAGGCCGTCGTTGTCGATGTCGGCGAAGGCGCAGGCGACGGCGATGGCGTCGGGCAGGTTGAGCCCCGCGGCGTCGGTGATGTTCTCGAACTTGCCGCCGCCCCGATTGCGCCACAGCTCGTTCGAGCCGCGTTGGGAGACGAAGTAGAGATACTCATCCGTGGCGCATAGTCCCGTGCCATGGTCGTAATGGACCTTCTTGTAGGCCTTGCCCGCGTCGTCGACGATGCGGTTGACGAAGGTGATGCCGCTCTGCTCGCGCCGCTCCGCGAAGCGGAAATCGTGCGATACCGCCGCGCGCGATGCGAGGGTCGATTCCTCGACCCAGCGGTCCAGCAGCCAGTTGGGAGTGGCGGTGGGAGGGCGCGCGCTGGTGGTGGATGGCCGGCAGCCCGCCACGACAGCGAGCGCGAGAACTACGGAGAGGACTTGGTCCAGATGGCGATGACGCCGCAGGCCGAATTCGAGCCCCCGTACTCTCCCGGGATCTCGGACGAGCCGCGGTACACCTCGATGCCCCTGATGTCTTTGGGTGGGGTATGGCGGGCGAAGTACGCCGTCGATTCGATGCCGTCGATGTAATACTGCGGATAACACCCCGGCGGAGCGCGCACCATCTTCGCGACGCAATCGTTCACCAGACATACTTGCTGTACGCCCCTCACCGTGACGAGGATATCGACCAGGGCCGCCGGGTTCAGCTTTTCGATGTCTTCCTGCGTGAAGAACGCACCACTGGCCGTCTGGCGGCGCCGTTCGAAGTCGATGTAGCGGCGCGCCGAAAGCGGCAGCCGGCCCTTGACGGCGACCCCCGGCAGGTCGATGACCTGTTGGGCGAGCGCGAACGCATGGGTCGTGATTTGATCGGGATGCAACCGCACCCGCCACGCGCCTTCATCGTAGCCGACCGCCCTGACGTGCAATACGTATGTGCCCGGGTCGACGCTGTCCAACTCGAAACGACCCTGGGAGTCGGCGACCGTGCGCCACGCAGTCGTGTCAAGTTGCACCGCGGCACCCGGGACCGGGGCGTCCCCCGGCGTGGCGATGACGAACCCCACGAGGGTGCCTTTGCCGCTCGCGGTCTGTGCCGCCGCGGGGACCGCCGCGAGACAGACCAGCAGCGCAACGCTTTGACGACCAATGGAGCGAGTCACCTTTTCACTCTACGACACCGCGCGTGGCGGCGTAAGACCCCGGTCAGAGGGGGATCGGGGGGCCGGAAGTGGCCACCGGGGGGGACCTTGCGGGGCTTCCGATCCTGAGGCACAATGATGGGGATCACGCAGGGCAACCATCATACGCGGAGGTGTCAGAGGCGGGTCAGAGTGTGGTCAAAACTGTCGCAGCAAAACCCGTTAACTGAGTTTCCCTGAAGGCAGGAGGGTACGTATGCCGTCACTCGGTGCGGTATCCCCGTTGCGCCTGTTGCGCGCTGCGGGGCTCGGAGTGTGCGCCATCGCGCTCTTTGCTGGTCGCGCGCTGGCACAGGATGCAGTGGTCACGGGCACGGTCGCCGGTGGGCAAGGCGAAGCGCTCGGCGGTGCGATCGTCGTGATCGACGAGCTGAGTCTCGCCGTCGCGACGACCGTCAAAGGGTCGTATACCCTGACGGTCCCCGCGGCGAAGGTGCACGGGCAGACCGTCACGATCCGGGCCCGCTACATCGGTTATGCCCCGACGTCCGCGCAGATCACGCTGAACGCCGGGCAGCAGTCGCAGAACTTCACGCTGAAGTGGGACCCCTTCACGCTCAACGCGGTCGTCTCGACCGGCGTCGCGGAAGCGACCGACGCCAAGAAGCTCACGGTCTCGGTCGGCCACGTCGACGCGTCGCAGCTCAATCAGGCCCCCGCGGTCTCGGCGCTGGGCGCGCTGGAAGGCAAGGTCGCCGGTGTACGCCTGGTGAATGCGAACGGTGCGCCGGGCGGTGAGCCCGAGATCCGGCTGCGCGGCGCGACGTCGATCACGACGCCCTCGTCGTGCAACTCCGCGCCGTGCGCCTCGACCGCCTCGCCTGGCCCGCTCATCATCGTCGACGGGACGATCACGCGGCAAGGCCTCGCGGACATCAACTCGGAAGACGTCGAGCGCGTCGAAGTGGTGAAGGGCGCGGCTGCGTCGTCGCTATACGGCTCCGACGCCGCGAACGGCGTGGTGCAGATCTTCACGAAGCGTGGTGACCGGCTTGCGGACGGCCAGCTCGTCGTGACGGTGCGCAACGAGTACGGTCAGTCGCTGCGGCCCAAGTCGATCCCCACCGCCCTGGCGAGCCCATACTTGATTGACACCGCCGGGACGTACACGGACGGAACCGGCGCGACGGTCAACAACGGCGACTTCATCCTGGCCAACGGAGATCTCGTCGGGATTAACGCCCAGCCGACGCTCAAGCCGGATCACATCGCGGACAACCCGTACAGCGCGTACGGTCATCCCGTGTACGATCCGCAGTCGCAGATGCTGACGCACGGCGCGTTCTATACGAATTACATCTCGATCGGCCAGCGGCGCGGCAACACGAACTTCAACGTGTCGTTCGAGAATACCAAGCAGGACGGCATCATCTTCCTGCTGAAGGGCTATGGCCGGCAGAACTTCCGCGTGAACTTCGATCAGGCGCTGACGCCGCGGCTCGATCTGTCGGTGGGCGGGTTCTTCGGCAAGTCGAACAACAACCAGACGTCGCAGGGACCCGGGGCACCGTTCTTCGCGGTGACGTTCATCGAGCCCTACATCAACCTGTTTGCGAACAATCCCGACGGCTCGCCGTTTGCGGCACAGATTCCGCACCTGCTTCCGAACGCGGCCAATCCGCTCTACACGCTGGCGAACGAGAAGATCAACACCGATCGCTCGCGCGTGACCGGTTTCGGCCGGGCGACCTACCGGCTGTTCGATTGGTTGTCGTTCGAGGGCAACTATAACTACGACCAGGAAACGTCGAACTTCACCGACGAGACGCCGAAGAACTTCCTCAACTCGCACGGCCTGCCGACGAGCGGCAGCCTGGTGAAGATCGACAGCGGCGGCCGGACGTTCAACACCGGCGCCACGATGACGAGCGTGCGGAACTTCCATTTTGGGAGCGCCAACGTTCGCAACACTACCAAGCTCGCGTACGTCTATGAAGACCAGACGGCGACGAACTTCGCGCTGACGGCCAGCAAGTTCACGGTGCTGGCGGTGCCGGAATTCACCGCGGTGGATAACACGCAGTTGCTCCCCGGCTCGTCGAATGTCTCGATCCGGAACAAGAATTACTACGCGATCACCGGGTTCGACATCAACGATCGCTATCTGTTCGACGGCCTGGTGCGGCGCGACGGGTCATCGCTGTTCGGTCCGGAGAGCCGCTGGCAGAATTACTACCGGGTTTCCGGGGCGTACCGTATCTCGCAGGACTTCCATATCTCCGGAATCGACGAGTTCAAGGTGCGCGCCTCGTACGGGACCGCCGGTCTGCGGCCGCAGTTCGACGCGCAGTACGAAACGTTCTCGGTGTCGGGAGGCATCCCGGTGAAACACACGCTGGGGAACACCGCGCTGCGTCCGGCGCACTCCGGCGAGATGGAAATCGGTGCGAACATCGACTTCTTGAGCCGCTTCTCGGCCGAGTACTCGTATTCCCGCAAGGAAACGCGCGATCAGATCCTACTCGTCCCGCTCTCGTCGGCCACCGGCTACATCAACCAGTGGCAGAACGCCGGCACGCTGCTCGGCAACACGCATGAGCTGTCACTCGGCGTGGTGCTGGCCAACAAGCCGGAGTTCTCGTGGCAGTTGAACATCGCGGCCGACCGGACGCGCCAGAAGATCACGGCGCTGTCGACGGCACCTTACTTGGTGGGTCCGGATTACGCGGGCAATAACGATGTCACGCAGATGTTCCGCATCGCTCCGGGGCAGACGTTCGGCGTGATTTACGGGACGAAGATCGTCCGCAGCTACGCCGAGTTGTGCACCGATCCCGCGAAGGCCGCGCAGTGCGTGCCGGGCGGGTTGTGGGCGCCCGACAGCGTCGTCATCAACGAGGACGGCTACCTGGTGCGGAAGAGTACGTACCACACCAAGAACGAACGGTTCCTCACCTTCGTGGACGGGGCCGGGAACAAGGTCGTGCAAATCGGCGACGTGAACCCCGACTTCAACGCCTCGTTCACCACGAACCTGCGCTTCAAAGGGTTCTCGGCCTACGCGCTGGTGGACTGGGTGCAGGGCGGCAACATCTACAATGCGACGCGGCAGTGGCCGTTCTTCGAGAACCGCGACCGCATCGTCGATCAGTCGAACAAACCGGCGGCGAACTGCGCCGGCTCGGTCGACCCGACCTGCCCCTACAGCACCGGGAAGAAGCCGGTCGAGTACTACCAGGCGCTGTACAACGGCATCAACCCGATCGACTTCTTCGTCGAGTCGGGCACGTACGTGAAGATCAAGGAACTGAACGTCAGCTACACGTTCTCGCGCAACCAGCTCGAGGCGCTGCACCTCGGCGTCAATAGCCTGCGCATCGGCGTGATCGGGCGTAACCTCTTCACATTCACCAAGTACTCGGGTTACGATCCTGAAGTGGCCGGGCTCTCGGGTGATCCGTTCTCGTTCCGGATCGATGGCTTCTCGTACCCGAACTACCGGACCTTTACGGGCTTTATGGAGATCAACTTCTGATCCCGCGAACCGAACTTCCGAGGAGACGAGTTATGAGCAAGATCAAGCGGATCCCGGGGATCGTGGGGCCGGTAGTGGCCCTGGTTCTCGCGGGTGGCTGCAACTCGCTGAACATCGGGAACCCGAACGCGCCCGACTCCAAACGCGCGCTGTCGGACCCGGCAACCGTGCAGACCATCGCCGTCGGCGCCATGCGGACGTGGTATCTCACGACGCAAGGTGGCTTCGGCGAGGACCAGTATCCTGCACTCACGCTGTCGGTGATGGCGCGGAGCCATACCGCGGCCTGGAACAATTTCAACATCCGGTTCTACACCGGGTGCACCAACGCCAACTGGGACGTCTACACGACCGCCACCAACGGCACGTGCAGCACGGAGCAGCTGGGGTCGATCTTTCCGCGCGTCGAGTGGCAGAACAATCCCGCATCGGCGCAGCGGACTCAGATCGAGGCGATGTGGTACGGTTACTACTCTGCGCTGTCGTCGGCCAACGACGTCGTCAAGGCGATCCGGGTGAATAACCTGGTGATTACCGACGCCGCCACGACGAAGATGGTCGAGACGATGGCGCTGTTGGCGCAGGGGTTGTCGCTGAGCGGTGTGGCGCTGAACTACGACCAGGGCTTCATCGTCGATTACAACACCGATCTCACGACGCTGACGTTTTCACCGGCGGCGGCCGTTCGCGATGCCGCCCTGGCGAAACTCGATGAGGTGATCGCGAACGCGTCGGCGAACACTTTCGACGTGCCGGCCGATTTCTTCGGCTCACCGGCGGTGTCGTACGACAACGTGAAAATCGGGCAGATCGCGAACACCGCGGCGGCCCGGTTGTTGGCGTACTTCCCGCGGAATGCGACGGACAACGCCGCGGTCGACTGGGCGCGGGTCGCGGGCTATGCCTCCAAGGGCATCAGCTCGGGCACGGCGTTCAACCTGACGTTCCACCAGGACGCCTGTAATACCTGGTGCGACTTCCTGAAGGTGTGGTCGAACGACATGACCACGATGCGCCTGCATACCCGTATCGCGCATCTCATGGACCCGGCCACCCAGCCGGACCCGTGGAACATTGCCGGGAATACCAACCCCAACTCGCCGGACAAACGGCTTGGGGACGGGACGCTGCGCATCGGCGGGCCATATGCTGGTTTGATCGCAGCCCATCCCGATACCACAGGCAAGGGCGGAACGGACTACGTCTGGAGCTACGATCAGGAGGCGCAGCGCAAGGACCGCGGTGCCTGGCACCAGAGTGCCGTGGGCCAGATTCGCTACGACAGCCTGACCACCTGCGGTGATAACCCGCAGGGCGAGGCCACGGGTGAGGGTGATGCCCCGATGATCCTGGCAGCCGAGAACGATCTGATCTGGGCGGAAGCCCTGATCCGGCAGCCCAGTCCCGACCTCGCGACGGCGGCTACCCTGATCAACAAAACCCGTGTCGGTCGTGGCGGCCTGACAGCCGCGACGGCGGGCGACGCCAACCTGCTCGATGAGCTGCAGTACGAGCAGGACGTCGAGCTGCCCGGTTCCAATATCGCGCCGTTCTACAACCAGCGGCGTATCGACAAGTTGGAGCCGCTCACGCCGCACGAGATGCCCGTGCCGGCCAAGGAGTTGGGCGTGCTGCAGCAGGGGCTGTACACCTGCGGCGGCGCGGCCAACCCCGACGGCAGCTGCCAGGCGCATGCCGCCCTCGTCGCCGCGCTCGTCACCGACGCGCCGCGCATCTGGGCCGACATGCAACGGCAGGCGTGGGAGAATCTCCATCATTACGGTTTGAAGGGGCGCCGTCAGGAGTGACCTGACGACCCTCGCAGGTGTCGACATCAACAGGCGCGTCGCTGGTCGGCGCGCCTGTTGGCTTTTCAACGGAGGGCGCGCGGTGCGTCACTGCAGTCTGCTCCTGCTGACAATGCTGGGAAGCTGTCGGTCAACGCCTGCCCCCGTGCCGCCGCCGTGGCACACCGAGCCGGGGTACCGCTGGCGCGACCTCGTCGTCCGGTCCGGCGGGCGACCGGGGTTCGAAGTGATGCCGGCCTCGCGGACCGGCATCCGCTTCACCAACAGCGTGACCATGGACAGCGCCCTGTGGAACCGCCACCTGGCACAGGGCGGCGGGGTCACGATCGGCGACGTGGACGGTGACGGCCTTCCCGACATTTACCTGACGGCGAACCAGGGCTCCAACGTCCTCTATCGCAACCTCGGCGGCTGGCGCTTCGAGGACATCACCGCCAAGGCCGGTGTTGGGATGCCCGGCCGCCATTCGACCGGTGCGGTCTTCGCCGACGTCGACGGCGACGGCCACCTCGATCTCCTCGTCAGCACGCTGGGCGGTGGGGTGGCACTCTGGATGAACGACGGCAACGGCGTCTTCACCGAACAGACCGCCGCCGCGGGACTCACCGGCCACGCCGGCAGCATGACGATGACGCTCAGCGACGTCGACGGCGACGGACACCTCGACCTCTACGTCGCCAATTATAAGACGCGCTCTGCCATGGACGTTTACCCGCCGCAGGAGCGTACCTTCGATCAGGTGGTGCGCCAGGTGGGAGGACGCTACGAAGTGGTCCCCAAGTTTCGCGACGACTACCGCGTCGTTGACCGGCCCGAGTACGGTCTGGTATCGATGCAGCAGCGCGCTGACCCGGACTACTTCTACCTCAATGACGGGTCCGGGCACTTCACCCTGGTGCCCTGGACGGCTGGACGGTTCCGCGACGAAGACGGCAAGCCCCTCTCCGTCGCCCCGGAGTATTTCGGGCTCACCGCCAAATTCACCGACGTCGACGGTGACGGCGCCCCCGACCTGTATGTCTGTGATGATTTCGAAGATCCCGACATGTTTTGGCTCAACGATGGCCATGGGACGTTTCGCGCCGCCCCGAAGCTCGCGCTGCGCTACACCAGTAATTCGTCGATGGGCGTCGACTTCTCGGACGTCGATCGCGACGGCACGGTCGACATCTTCGTCGCCGATATGCTGGGACGGGGCGCCCACAGAAAAACCGAGGTGCCGACCCACACGCCACTCCCCAAGCTCATCGGACTGATCGACGACCGCCCTCAATGGCAGCGCAACACGCTGCAGTTGAACCGCGGAGACGGGACGTTCGCCGAGGCCGCAGGCTTTGCCGGGGTCTCCGCGTCCGACTGGTCGTGGGATGCCGTGTTTCTCGATGTCGATCTCGATGGCTACGAGGACGTGCTGCTCACCACAGGCCATCTCTGGGACATCATGGACGCCGACACGTGGGAGCGGATTCGCACCACGTTCAGCGGCGACTGGCGCCACGAGCTGGCGCAGTTCCCCAGGCTCGCCGAGCATAACGTACTGTTTCGCAACAACGGCGATCTCACGTTCAGCGAAGTCGGCAAGCAGTGGGGCTTCGGCGTCGATTCCGCCATCTCGCACGGCATCGCGACGGCGGACCTGGACGGCGATGGCGCGCTTGACGTCGTCGTCAGCCGTCTCGACGCACCTCCCGCGGTCTACCGCAACACGACGAGCGCTCCGCGCGTCGCCGTGCGGCTGCACGGCCGGACGCCGAACACCGCCGGCGCCGGCTCCAAGATTCACGTGCTGGGCGGGCCGGTACCCGATCAGAGCAAGGAGGTCGTGCTCGGGGGGTCGTATCTCTCCGGCTCCGATCCGCTATACACCTTCGCCGCCGGCACGAGCACCGACCTGACCATTCAGGTGGATTGGCGGCGCGGCGCGCGCAGCGTGCTCCACGGCGTGCTGCCGAATCGGGAATACGAGATCGACGAGCCCGCCGACGATTCGGCCGGTCACTCAGGCCCCGACTCGGTCCCCCACGCCGAGGCGCCGTGGTTTCGCGATGTCTCGTCGCTGCTCGGCCACCGGCATGTCGAGAGTCCCTACAACGACTATCAGCGCCAGCCCCTCCTGCCGCTGGCGCTGAGCCGCCTCGGTCCCGGCGTGACCTGGTACGACGTCGATGGCGACGGCGCGGAAGACCTGTTGATCACGTCGGGGCGGGGAGGAGCGCTCGCCTATTACCGCAACGTGCGCGGGAAATTCATCAAGACCGATTTGCACCTTCCTGTGGCGCGGTATGACGAGACCGCGGTGCTGCCGGTCCCTGACGGCAAACGGGGCACCGCACTGCTGCTCGGTCAATCGAACTATGAATCCCAGACCCCGGACGAGGCGGCCGGAGTACCGGGTGTCCTCGGCATCTCGCCGGCCGCGCGCCGTGGCAGCGTCATGACCGTCGTCTCGGGCGATCATGAGAGCGTCGGACCGCTCGCGGTGGCGGACGTCTACGGTGACGGGCGTCTCGACGTGTTCGTGGGGGGGCGGGTGCTGCCGGGCGCGTATCCACGACCCGTGGATTCGCGGCTGTTTCGGAACACGGGGAACGGCTTCGTCTTCGACAGCGTCAACAGCGCCCTGCTGCGCGAAGTGGGAATGATCTCGGGCGTCGTTTTTTCGGACGTGAACGGCGATGGCTGGCCGGATCTCATTCTCGCGCCGGAGTGGGGCACGCTGCGGCTGTTTCTCAACGACCACGGCCGGCTGCACGAGGCGACGGCGGAGTGGGGACTCGCGGGCGTCGTCGGTCGCTGGAACGGCGTGACCACCGGGGATCTCGACGGCGACAGCCGGCTCGACATCGTGGCGACGAGCTGGGGCCGCAACACGCTGTCTCGCGTCGACTCGCTGCATCCGCTCTACCTCTACTACGGCGACCTCACCGGGACCCGCCGCTTGGATATGCTGGAAGCTCAGTACGACGACCGCTTGAAGGGCATCGCGCCGCTGGCGCCGCTGGAACGCCTGATGCGCGTGATCCCGGCGATCCGGCTCTCGACGCGGACCTACGCCGCCTATGCGGGCGAAACGATCCAGCAAGTGCTGGGGCCCGTGTTTCCCAACGCGCAGCGGCTCACTGCGGCGACGCTCGATCACACCGTGTTCTTCAACCGAGGCGGCCGTTTCGAGCCGGTTTCGTTACCGCGCGAAGCGCAGCTGGCCCCCGCGTTCAGCGCGTTGGTCGCCGATTTCGACGGCGACGGCAAGGAGGACGTCTTCCTGAGCCAGAACTTCTATCCGATGGAGATCGGGACGCCGCGCTACGACGCTGGTCGTGGGCTGCTACTGCGTGGCGATGGCGCCGGCGGGCTCACCGCGGTCCCCGGTCAGGTGTCCGGCATCACCGTCTACGGCGATCAGCGCGGCGCGGCGTTCGGCGACTACGACGCCGATGGACGCGTGGACCTCGTCGTCTCCCAAAACGGCGCGGAGACGAAGCTCTATCACAACGAGCGGGCGACGCCGGGGTTGCGTGTGCGGCTCCAGGGGCCGCCCGGCAA